>CAZGMW010000044.1:0-9147 GCA_964526895.1 uncultured Planococcus sp.
CCCGGACAACTTCCATACAATTCTGATAATATAAGGTGACCTGCTCCTCACTTTTCGTTACAATAGAAAATGAAACAACCAAACACCCAAGGAGGCTTCCCGATGACGAATCTACAGGAAATTGCCCAGTCCGAAGATTACGGGCAATTCGAATTAAAGGAATTATACCAAGCGACCCAAATGCTTTTACAGGAATTCCAGAAGACGAAAACGGAGCCTGACAAGCTGAACGATATAATTGCGCACCTTAAAAAACGCCTGGAAGGACAGGCGGCGTATCCACTCGCGATTCTACTGGAATCAAGCCAGCTCGGTATCCGCCACCAATTGCAGAAAGAATGGAACAGCCCGATGAAGCAGCGCCAGCTCTTTCTTTTTGAAAGCCTGTTCTTCCAATTCCGCGGCAAAGTCCCAGAAACTGTCTGGAACCAAATCTGTCTGAATTACGCCGAAGTGCTGATTTATGTTGGCCGCTCACTCGACGGTTTGCATGTCCTGGAGCAGATGATCGAATCCGAAAAAGATCCTTCCTACCAGCGTAAGCAAGCGGAACGCGGATGGGGTTTGCTGTTTTATTCCACATTCCTTACCGACAAAGATGAAAGAGCCGATGCGCTCCATAAATCGCGTGAACTGCTGAAAGAAGGCGCTGACAAGATCGATGATCCCAACGGACGCGCGCTTTACGCGGACCGCCTCAAGCTGGCACAGAAAATGCTCGACGAAATCGGTCCCGTAGACGTTACCGCGAATTACAAACCGAATTTCTTCGAAGGCCGCGAGAAAGAATACCGCGATTGGTGCGCAAAACAGCATCTGCTGCTGAATCATGACAACGAAATCGATCCTGAAGGCACGATGAAACAGGACACATTGCGCTACCGTTATAAAGGAACTGACAAAGACCGCGGTGTGTTCCTCGAAGCGTTCATGAATTCGCTTATGGAGGAATTTGCCGCGCATCGTGAAAATCTCTATGACGCACTTGAAATGGATCCGTCCGAACCGATGCGCAACGAACAGTTAAAAAGCGTTTACCGTCAATCATTTTCACTGTTCAATAAAACCGCCCAATTCGTCAATCATTATTACAAGCTGGAAGTCAAAAACCAGCTTGCCGGCATGCAGCGTGTCTGGTTCGAAGAGGAACATCCTAAAAATGACTTGAAACCGTTCATCCGCAACACCAAAAACAGCGCTTTAAAAGCACTGTACTGGTTATCCAAAGAAATATACGGCTATGAACGTTCTGAAACGCAAAACCTGGCCATGGTCCGTTCACTCCAACTGCGTGACCAAATGGAACGGAGCTTTGTGCAGGTCATCACCAAACAGGAAGAAATCGCCGGAAGCGGTGAATTGCGCAAACACCAAATGACCCAAGTCGAACTTGAGCGCATGGCTTTATCGACAACATTCAAAGCACGCAATGCGTTGATGTATCTGATCTTTGCAATCGCTTCGGAAAAAGAATGATAATAATACTAAAGAGGCTGTCCTTAAAAGTCATGAAAATGACCTTTAAGGGACAGCCCCTTTTGTTGTGCGGGTGCCAGGCACCCACACAATTTACAATACGCTATTCGGATGCGGCTTCGTGATGTCTACCGCAAATACATCGATCTGATTCACAATCAGGTCACGGATCCCGTAGATCGGACGCTCGTTCCGCTCCATCTCTTCAATATAGCCGTTGACCTTTTCCTGCAGCTGGATGCCGATGGACTTGCCGCCTGCATCTTCAAAGCTCTCGCGGAAAGACTGCTCGTACCACAGGTTCGAAACTTGAATATTCTTCAGAACTCCTTCATCTGCCTGTGTTCCCACCACAAGATAATGGTTGCCGTACTCGTCTCTTACCAAATCGTTGGTCTGGATTTTTTGCATACTCATCATTCCACGTCCCTTTCCATTCATCTTTATCGACATTATATGTAGGATGCCCTCTTTACTTTGTATTCTCCCAATCCAAGCCAAATAAACCCGAAACAAAAAAATTCAACAAAATAAAACCCGTTCTTTCCTATTTAATTGTTTCATTGCAGGCGGGAAGGGAAAAAGTGTATAGAAGTAGTTTATGAGGAGGGGATTGGATGAAAGTTTTCGTATTTGGCGGAGGCGGCGATGCCGGTGAATATATATTGAAGAAACTGGCTGCCGAAAACCACGAAGCGGTCACGGTCGCAGAAACGGAAAACCGGGCGGAAGAACTGAAAATGATGGGTGCTGCCAGTGTCACTGTCTCTCAGGACCAAAATTATATCGAAGCCATGAAGGGATGCGATGCGGTTATTTATGTGGCCGGCGCGAATCCGACTGCAGGCGAGAACAAAAATGTGCTTGTTGATAAAGATGCAGTCGCCCGTACAATGGAGGAAGCACGCAAGCAGGATATTCACCGCGTCATTTACCTCAGCCCTGCACGTGTCGATGAATCAGAGGAATCACAAAAAACCGGTGATAAAGAGATTCCAGAAGAGCTGATTAAACTGGATATTTTCACTTACACCATCGTCAGAACAAGCCGCGGCGCCGATAAGCCAGGCAAAGGCACAGTAAGCATTGGATCGTCGTTCGATGAAAACGATATGGAAATCCCTTACGAAGATGTGGCTGCCGTTCTGGTCGAATCATTGGACAACGAAGCTACATACAATAAATCTTTTGAAGTGACACCGGGAGACACCCCGATCGCAGAAGCGCTGCAAAATTTATAAAGCCTCAACAATTCTAATTCGGAAAGGTGATTTTATGGGAAAAATAACGAAATACCTGCCATCCGCAATTCTCGGTTCTTCCGTAGCGGTGCCGCTTGCTTATATTGCATACATTTACCAGAAAGATGATCGCCAGAAACAACATGCGATTCTCCGCAATTTCCCGCTTCTGGGACGCGTCCGCTATATGACTGAAAAAGTCGGGCCCGAGCTGCGGCAGTATCTGTTCGCCGCCGACAATGAAGGCCAGCCGTTCTCCCGTATCCAATACCAGGATATCGTGAAAGCCGGAAAATACAACGAACGCCTCATCGGTTTCGGATCAAACCGCAATTTTGCGGAAGACGGTTTTTATATCCGCAATTCTTTATTCCCGAAACTGCGTACGGAACTGAAAGTCGACAATAGTGAAAAAGTGAAGACTTATCAATACGTCGTCGACAATGAAGGTTTGATGTCACGGAGAGAACACCGTGAAGAAGTACTGACCGATCCTTATTACCTCCGCGATGAAGATGCTGTCGTGCTTGGCGAAGGCTATTGCCGGCAGCCGTTCCGGATTAAAGGACAGGTGGGTATGTCTGCGATGAGTTACGGCGCTCTTGGTGAAAATGCCATCCGCGCATTGTCCAAAGGCCTCGGCGTGGCGGGCGGCACCTGGATGAATACAGGTGAAGGCGGAATTTCCGATCATCATCTTGCAGGTGGCGCTGATTTGATGATGCAAATCGGACCTGGTCTTTTCGGCGTAAGGACACCGGGCGGCGAATTCTCTCTGGATGCGTTCAAAGAAAAAGCGGCCATGGAACAAGTAAAAGCCTTTGAGATCAAATTAGCTCAAGGCGCCAAAACTCGCGGCGGCCATTTGGAAGGCCAAAAAGTGACTGAAGAAATTGCGCGGATCCGGTTGATCGAACCCGGCAAAACCGTTAACAGTCCGAACCGCTTCACAGAATATGACTCTTTTGAGAAACTCTTTGAATTTATTGAAGAACTGCGTGAAGTCGGCGGCAAGCCGGTCGGCATGAAAATCGTCGTCGGGGATGTGGAGGGTCTGGAGGAAATGGTCCAGATCATGAAAGACAGCGGCAAAGGCCCTGACTTCATAACCATCGACGGCGGTGAAGGCGGAACCGGCGCGACTTATCAGGAGCTGGCAGATTCGGTCGGCCTGCCGATCATGACCGCGCTGCCGATTGTCGACGAATTGCTCCGCCAATACGGTGTACGTGACCGTGTGAAATTGATCGCTTCCGGCAAACTGATCACACCGGATAAAATTGCCATTGCGCTGTCGATGGGCGCCGATCTGGTGAATATCGCCAGAGGGTTCATGATCAGCGTCGGCTGCATCATGGCCGAAGTTTGCCATACCAATACTTGTCCTGTCGGTGTAGCAACAACAGACCCTGAACTGCAGGATGGCCTGGTCGTCGACGAGAAAATGTACCGCGTCGCCAATTATGTGATGTCCCTGCGTGCCGGCCTGTTTAATGTGGCAGCAGCGGCAGGCGTAGAATCACCGACAATGCTCGAGCGAAAACATCTTACGCATAAGGATATCCAGGGACGCATTTCTTCGGTCGGCAGCATGATCCATAAAATTGAGCAGGAAGAACGGAAAGAAAAAGACGTTGAAGAACTGCCCGCAAAAAAATAAATTCCATTTTAAAAGCAGTATGCCAGACCGTTCCGGTTTGGCATACTGCTTTTTTACTGATAATGTCCCCGATCAGCGAATTGCTTATACGCCAATCAGCGGTCCCGCATTCAGCTTTCTTCTTCTTTTTCTTCGCTTTCGGGATAAACCACAACCACATCTTCTTCTTTCTTGACTTCAGCTTCAGCGCCCCACATACCGACTTCATGCTCGACCAGCTCGACACTTTCATCTTTGCCGTCAATGATGTGGAACACTTTATGTCCATTTGCCACCAGCCAATTGCTGATCAGAAAACGGTGGCATCTGGATGGATGCCGCTCCGAACAGCAATACGCGACTCGTTTTTTGGAAGCGATGGCCAATAGCTCATCGACACCTTCCTGGAATTCGTCGGTCAAAGTGTAATCGGCGTAATTATGAAATGAACGGTTATTCCAACCGGCGTTGACATGGTCTTCAATTTCCTTCGATTTGCGCCGGCGTCCTCCGAGCTTCGGGAAATGCTGATAAGTGATGTTTTCAGCCTCCAGCCACTCGGGAAAAACATCCTTTGAGAATTGGGGCCATTTGCGGCTGCCCGGAAACGCCCGCACATCGGCCAGTACTTGGATTGAATTGTCCTTCAGCATCTTCTCGAAAAATTCCTTTGAATGGCTTGAATGGCCAATTGTATAGATCTCCATGACAAGATTTCCTCCTTATCGCCTTTCTTATACTCTTTCCTGTGTTGTATTGCCGCTAAACGCAGAAACAAGGAAAAAGCCGCTTTCGGAAAATATCTCCGAAAACAGCTGGACACTTTTTATTCTATTTCTTTTTCCAATCCTTATTATCATTCCGTATAACCGTCTCTTCGCCGGTAGCATGGTCGCGGACGATTCTATCTTCTGTCGGCACGTCCCCTTTGCCTTCATCCGGTGCGTTGCCATGCTCCTTGTGTTCGTGAGATTCATGGCGCTCATGAGTTTTCTCAGTGTATTCATCCACAGTGTCCAGTATTTTATCGACGTATGAATCGTTGCCTGTTTGATCAGTGTTCTTCTTTGACATGACGGATTCCTCCCTTTCGATCTTATATTATTACTTTACCCTTTCAGGGAAAAAATAATCCACTGGTTTTTGACAATGAACACTGCGGCTTTATTGCGGCAGCGGCCCTGCTCGGATTTCTTTACAATTCTTAATACCCGCTTATTACTGGCTCAATAAACTATGGGGATAATGGAGCTGGCAAGAGATTGAAAGGAGCTGGAGAAAGCATGAAAATTGCAGTGATTGGCGACTTGCATTATCCGACGGTGAAAGAGGAGTATGCGTTGTCGCAAAAGGATCGGCAGGATTTTTATGAAAGCTTTATGGCGCATTTCTTCTCGATTCCCGCAGACCTGTATGTCTCGATCGGCGACTTGACGAATTTCGGTGCACAAGATGAACTGGAAGATATCTACGCGATCATCGACCAGCATCATAAACCTTTTGTCCATGTACTCGGAAACCACGATGTCTATGCGATGAGACGCGAGGAAGTGCTGAAGATTACGCAGCAGGACCGCTTCCATTCCCTTACAGCTGAAACCGCTGTGCTGGCCTTTCTCGACACAGCCCAGGAACAGAATTACGAAGACTGGGGCGGTACTCTCGACACCGAACAACAATACTGGCTTGCGGAAGTAGTGGAAGAATCCGGCGATCTGCCTCTTGTCGTCTTTGGCCATCACCCGGTTTACGGCACCACCAAAAACTCCAGCAAAGAAAAACGTTCCATTTCACCTGACATCCCGATATGGGATATACTGAACAAGAAACAGAATGCCGGACTCTATGTCAACGGCCACAACCATTTCAACTCCATCGCAGCGCGCGACCAATGGACATTCCTGCAGATCGCCGCGGTGCTGGATGAGCAGGCTGTTCGCGTCATCGATATTTCGGAAGCTGTCATTTCAATCGACTATATCCCGTTTGTTGATCCGAATCTCCGCCAGCAGGCCAGGACCATCGGCAACGCCATCGACCATTTCCGGCTCAACCCGCATCCGCTTGGTTCAGAAGCTGATGTGAAATATGCAATACCGCTGGCGACTGCCAAAAGCAAAACGGCCAATTGAGGGTGACAGTCACCCACACAATTCACCTGATGGAATTTCACATATTATAAAATAGAAGGAGCGATTCACATGGAAAACGATAAAAACAAAAAAACTCGCGATGAAGAGGAAGCCACTCAAGCAAATCTGGATATCCAGGAAGAAATGGAAGACGACAACCAGCACGACGAAACATCTTCACCTGTTCCATTTGTCGCAAATAACACTGCACCCTTAATGCCGAAGGATAAGAACAATAAGAAGTAAGCGAGAAAAAAAGAAATCCTGTGTACGCGGAATCGATCCGCATATCCAGGATTTTTTTTATTTGAATCAAACTTATTCCGTATATGAAGAAGGGTTATCCCGATACATGAAGAATTGAAAAGATGATGGTGACTGTCACTGTTATCCAATTCGTACCGAAAAAAATTTAAATACAGCCAGAAAGGAAATGAAAAATATGAAAAAGATCAATCAATACATTAATTCGGTTTTCACCCAACAAGACGATGAACTCGATGGAGTCATCCAGTCCATCGAAGAAGCCGGCATGCGCCAAATCTCCGTGCCACCTGTGTCGGGTAAACTTTTGACGATGCTTGTTTCAATTTCCGGCGCCAAAAACGTGTTGGAAATCGGCGCACTCGGCGGCTACAGCGGCATTTGCCTGGCCAGAGGATTTGGATCACAAGGGAAGTTGACATCACTCGAACTGGAAAAAAGCTACGCCGAACTGGCGAAAACCAATCTTACAGAAGCCGGCTTTGGAGATCAGATCACTTACCTGATCGGACCTGCCCTCGACAGCCTTAAAAAATTGAGCGATGCTGGTGAAACTTTTGACTTTTTCTTCATTGATGCGGACAAAGATAATTATGAAAATTACCTCGAAGCCTGCATCAAGCTGGCGCAGCCCGGTGCAATAATCGTGGCAGACAATGTACTGGCTGGCGGCAGCGTCGCGGACCCTGACATTGCCCCGCGCCAAAACACAGAAATCATGAAGTCGTTCAATGATACAGTGGCAAAGCATCCGCAATTGGAATCGCTGCTCCTGCCGGTCGGCGATGGCATGACGGTGTCGCAGGTGAGGAAATAAAAAGGATGCGCCCGGGCGGTTGGCTGGGCGCATCCTTTCTATTCAAACATCAAAAATCCGGTTGAAGTTAAGCCAACTCTAAATCCCTCGCCCACAACACTTCTTATATTTCTTTCCGCTGCCACAGTCACAAGGATCGTTACGGGCTGGTTTTGCATCTTTCATCGCTACATTATATGGCACATTTACCAACGTCGCCGATTGATTACGTCTTGAAATCTCACGAGGCGTGTGCCCGCAATTTGCCCATAGTCGCTGGTTATTGGCGAAATTTATTGCTTTCTGCGCGATTTTATTGACATCTTCCATACCTTCTAAATGAGGCAGTTGAGAGAGCATGGCGGTCATGGCTGTGTTAAAGGAATCTGCAACCTGCAAGTCCATGGCAAGATTCGCGATAACTTCCTCAGCACTGGCCGGATTCAATTTTGAGAAATAAGGTGATAAAGCCTTTTTGAGATCCATATAGGCAAAGTTGTTTTCTATATAGGCTTCATCCACATATTTCAGCAACTCTTCTCTTTCTGGAATGTACCAGTCTTTACCGGACTGTTCCGCATGAATGCTATTTGGCGATCCCATGTCATTTAGGAAGGGGTGGACGAAATTCATCCCTTCCCTCACCACAGATCCTTTCATTTTCTCTGTCCATTTGTTTGAAGTAATCAGGCTTATAAAAGTATTCAGTCTCACATACATCTCTGGATTCTGTTTGTTGAAAATCTCAACGACTTGCTTATCAGGTACAATGCCATAAAGGTTTGTGCAGGCGCGCACATAATCGCTGAAAAGCTCTTCATCCAAGCCATCAGTCAGCACCGCAAGCTCCACGTCCTCTTGAATCAGGTATTTATCGGAAATGATCTCATGATTCACATGATCGATTTTATTCCATTCTGTCTTCTGGATTTTAAAATGCTTCAGTATCCCATTGGTCCATTTCCGGTCATATGTCCGGAAATTCTGTTCTTTGCTCCACCACAGCATATGTTCATAGTCGGGGTGTTTCGGATCGGACAATACTTCTTTCATATGAATAAAACCGGCGACTCCCCCCACATCTTCAGGTGGCGCATCTTCAGCTCCGTCCAATAAAGTCGGATAACCGAAATGATAGTCATCGACGATTTCTTCCAGCGCGATGTCGAATTGCCAACCATCCCCGAAATCATACGCGTACTGCAGCTTGCCATGCTTTTCCAGATAGTCGTCAATTTTTAATGACTGTGGTTTGCGTACTTTCAGCTGACCTTTCTTTTTCGCTTTCGACTCTTCATACACGATGGGTTCATCCGTCACCAACAAGTTTTCCTCCGGCAAGCGAAACTCATGGAAATGATAAATCATCTGCATAAAAGAACTGCGAAAATTCGTCGACTCCTGAATGATTGCATGCAATTTCTGAAATGTGGCTCCTGCTGGAATGATTATACGGCGCCAAAGCTCTGGCTCCAATTCACGCATTTTAATTGTGACAATATAAGCCTTCATTCAAACACCTGCTTTTTCTTTTCAGCATAGCATATACAGCAAATGGATTTTCAGTACCCGGGAAGTTTCTGCCTTCTTTAGAATCAA
>CAZGMW010000045.1:0-9110 GCA_964526895.1 uncultured Planococcus sp.
TGAGCTGGAAATCGGAGACCAAGGCGTCATGGTAACGGGACCCGATCTCGGTGTAATGGGCCACCGCATGGAAGCGATGGAATCCAAAATCATTCCGATTGAAAAAGACAAAGCCATTTTCAATGAAAAACTGCATCTGCCGTTGAATCCGATGATCGGCGTCATCGGCGTCGCGCCTGAAGGGGAACCGGTTTCCTGCGGTACACCTGGAGCACATGGCGGGAATATGGATACCAAGCACATTACAAAAGGCGCTACTCTTTATTTCCCCGTCTTTGCAGAAGGCGCATTGTTCGCTCTCGGTGATTTTCATGCTGCTATGGGTGACGGTGAAGTCAGCGTTTCCGGTATAGAAGTTCCGGGCCGCGCCACTGTCACCCTTGAAGTGGTGAAGGGCTTCCATTCCAAATTCCCTGTATTGATCAACAGCGAAGGGGTTTCGCTTCTGGTCTCATCTATGACACTTGATGAAGCGGTAAAAGTGGCCACTGAAGAAATGATCGATCTTTTATTGCCATTTACTGATTTGAGCGTCAGTGAAATGACTATGCTCATGAGTGCAGCTGGTGAAGCGCAGATCAGCCAGGTAGTCGACCCACTTGTAACAGCCCGTTTTTTTGTGCCACAATATATATTGGAAGCTTTAGATATCAAGTTGTTCGAGTAAACAAAAAGGCCTATAAAACGGTTATTTCTATATCAAAAGGACGTCAGAATCGTCGGACTTTTGAGCGAAACCGCAATGTATGGTACACTCAAGAAAAAATGTAGGTGATGAGAATGGTAGGAAGAAATGATCCATGCCCATGCGGCAGCGGAAAGAAATACAAAAAATGTCACGGGAAAGAACAATCTGTCTCGGTAAATGACTTGGTGAACGAGGAACTATTCAAAGTGCGCCAATTGTTCTTCTCAGAAAACCCGAATCAGGAACAGCTTGCGGATTTCCGCGAATTGCAGCAGGAATGGCAGCCGCGCCTGATGAAAACAATGGCAGAAAATGATGCGCAGGCATTTGTCATCGAGAATTTTCTGTTCATGAAAAAACCTGAACTTTGGCAGGAACATCTGGAAAAGCAGATCGAGCTTTCCCAGCGTCCTACTACTCAGGATGTCTTGAAGAACTGGAATAACGTAAAAATCTTTGTCGGCCAATATATCAAAGGCGACGAAAGTTCCGCCCAGTTTAAAGATGCTTTCACTGATGAATCCTATACGATGGCTGACCAGCCGCCGACAGACATGGAAGATGGCCAAGGATTACTTGCAATCCTATTGCCAGATTCACGCGTAGGACAGGATGGCGCTTTGTTCCTTAATGGATATTTGACCGTCGTTGGTGAATTTGCTCCATTCTTCGAACAGTTGAAAGCGGAAATGGCGAAAGAAAATGCGACTGACGGGGAACAATATGTCCGTGATAATTATTTAGCGGTCGTTGAAAGCATCGTCAAGTACTCCACAGGATCGGTTGAAGAGAGCCTTGATCTTTCTCCGGAGCACCAAGCCGTTATGGACGAGCTGAAAAAGCATGTTCAGGGAGCAGATTTTGATGATGAAACGGTTGATAACGTAACCAGCATCATGAACAGCTATCTGGCAAGCCAGCAGCCGAGCGTCCAAAAACCGGAAGCGTTGGTTGGCGGTTACTGGAGATTCCTGCAGGATCATGAGTTGATCAGCGGACCAATGCTTGCCCCTAAACAATTAAGCGAAAAATTCGGTGTGGCTTCAAGCACGATTCTGAAGCGTTCGAAGGAATTCGGTACTTATTTTGACGAGTTATTGGCAAAAAATAAATAAGTATGTAATTTAAAAGAGCAGCCAAGTTTTAACCGAAGCTTGCGAGGTTAAAGCTTTGCGACGAAGCTAGCGTAGCGATGCACCGGTTTTTCATATCTCGAAGCTAGCGTAGCGATGCAGAGACATGAGCATGGCTTTCAGAATAACATATTGCAAACAGTCGATTTATCAAAACCGGCTTCCATCTAAAAAAGAGCAGTCTTAACTGCTCTTTTTTTTTATTTTCTTCTCCGAAACCTGACCAGCATATAGGCGAGGATTCCAGTGACCGCCAGAAACAAATACAGTCGGATGAACGCCGGTTCCATCCATTGTGTCTGAGTAAACGAAGTAAAATAATTAAGGATTGCGGCCAGCAGCAATAAGATCGCCACACCAAAAACAACCAATCCCGCATACCGGATGATATTCAGTAATCCATTCATTTCATTCACCTCATTCTTTATATACCCTTTTTTAAATCTCTATGCTTCTTTATCCGTAATCGCATACGAATTGCCGAAATCCGTTTGCACGAGGATATATGGGGAAAAGATGGAATACGGGAAAACTTTATGGATTATGGGGATAAGTTTGCTGTTGCGTGTAAAAAGATAAAGAAGACAGACTTATCAACATGTTAATAAGTCATAAGGCAAATAGATTTGTCAGGAAGGAGCCAAAAGAATGTTTGAAATCACCTGGGACAGTTTTATACGGATAATCACAGTCGGATCGCTTGCATATATCGGCTTAATTTTCTTTTTGAGAATTTCCGGAAAACGGACGCTGACCAAATTGAATGCATTTGACTTGGTGGTGACCGTAGCGCTCGGTTCAACTTTAGCTACAGTATTGCTGAACAGCAGCATCAGCTTGCTTGAAGGACTAACCGCTTTCGCTTTATTGATCGGCGGACAATACATCATTACATTTATCGCAGTCCGTTCGAAGAGTTTCAACAAGTTTATAAAGGCTGAACCTAAACTGCTGTATTTGGATGGTTCATTTCTGGAAGACGCGATGAAAAAAGAACGCATCAACCGAGTTGAAATACTGCAATCCATCCGCAATCAAGGAGTTGGCAGTTTGGAGAAAGTGAAAGCAGTGGTTCTGGAGACCGATGGAAGTATGTCCATCATTAAAGGAGAAACCGGGAACACGCTGAGCAATGTGAAATCGAAAAAAGACATTTAAAAAGGCTCCGGAAATTCTTCCGGATCCTTTTTATTATCTTGGTGTTTTCACTCGCTGCTTCCGGTACTCCCTGCGTGCCGGTGCCGTTTCGAAAAATCGTTTCTCTCCTTCTGATTCCGGGATGACGGCCGGCACCGGAGTCGGCTTGCCGTCGTCGCCCATCGCCACCATGGTCAGGAAGGATTCGGTCGTCAGCCGTTCTTCCCCAGTCTGCAGGTTTTTCGATTTTACTCTGACATAGACTTCCATCGACGTGCGTCCCGTTGACGTCACATTCGCTTCAAGTTCCAGTACATCCCCGACATGAGCGGACGACAAGAAGTCGACCGAGTCGATGGAAGCTGTCACCACTACTTGCCGACGCGCATGCTTCATCGCGGTAATTCCAGCAATTTCATCAATATAGGCAAGCACTTTACCTCCAAAAATTGAATTCATATGATTCGTATCAGGCGGCAGCACCAGTTTGGTCTGGATTGTCCGAGATTCTTTCATTGGTCTTGCTTCCATAATTCATCACTCCTCTTCCGCTTATAGTATTACCGCTGTTTTATAGTTCTTCACCTAACAATGCTATACAGAAAACTCCAGGTCGGCAACTTTCACCCATATGGTATATTGGAATGACAGGAGGTGTTTTATGTCAGAGTTGATGAGCATTTTAAATACACCAGAATTCCAATCTAAAGCATCGTTGCAAAGACAATTAAAAACACTTGGAATCCAAAAAGGCGATAATGTCATGATCCATTCTTCGCTGAAATCGATGGGCTGGATCGCCGGTGGTGCACAAGCAGTCGTCGAAGCCCTGATGGAAACAGTGACAGACAGCGGAACGATTGTCATGCCTTCACAATCCGCCGACAATTCAGATCCTGTCTACTGGATGGAGCCGCCCATTCCGGAAAACTGGCATGATGAACTACGGGAAACCCTGCCTGCGTATGATCCACATTTGACGCCGCTCAGGGGCATGGGGAAAATCGCAGAATGCTTCCATCGCCATCCGGACACTATCCGCAGCCCTCACCCGGCCCATTCTTTTATGGCTTGGGGAGCGAACGCTGCTGAGTGGATGCGTGACCAACCTTTGGAAGATTCCTTTGGCATAGGTTCTCCAATTGCGAAAATGTTGGGGTCAGAAGTTAAAATCCTGTTCATCGGCGTCTGGTTTGATTCGTGCACCGCTCTGCATTACGCTGAATTTGTACAGGATGATCGGACGACTTCTCCGCAAGGCGCTGCGATTATGCTGAACGGCGAGCGGGTTTGGCAAAGGTTCGAATGCGTTGATATGGATTCAGACCGGTTCCTTGAAATCGCCAAGGATTTTCCAGGCCAAATCACAAACGGCATACTCGGTCAGGCAGAAACAAAAATCATCGATATGCGGCCATTAGTAGAATTCGGGATCCAATGGCTTCAGAAAAATAAAAAACAATAAAACCATAGGATTGCCGATTTCACTTTCGGCACTTCTATGGTTTTATCGTTTCATCAAGAAGATTTTCCAAACGGTCATTTGTAGCATTGAAAGAATCCACAAATGCATTAATAATCTCAGCAGGTCCCGCAATCTTTTCCCAGTGCAATTGATAACCTGCATTGTCCATCAATTGGCGCGCGAATTCACGAACAGTCCGCCCGTTGCCTTCCCTGAATGGGTGAAGCGCATTGAGCTCAGCAAGATAATGGGCCAAGCGCTCAATCATCTTGCCTCGCGGAAGATTTTTCAAATAATTTTCTTCTTCCAGATCATTGAAAATTCTTTGCATCTGGACATCGATATGGTCCGGATGAGCAAAGGAAGAAGAGCCTTTTGAAATCATCTCTTTCCGCAATTCGCCGGCAAACGGGTAAATGTCCTTCAGTATACTTCGGTGGATTTCTATAAAAGCCTCCATATCCAGCGGATCAGCCGGCTCTTTCAACTTAAGCTCAGAAAGGCGCAGCAAAGAATACACCGTCTCCAGTTCCTTCAGTTTGTTGTCATCCCTGATAGAAAAATGGTTGATCAGAACATCCGTGCCAGGATAGCAATACATGGAAGAATGCTTATACCTAGACATCAAATCTGTTTCGAATGGCCTTATGGAATTGAGCTTCCGTTTTTTCCCCTGTCAGAACCGACCGGACAAAATTGCAGTCCTCATGAGTCACATCAAAACCTTCAACATGAAGAGAATGCGAAGCATAGGAAATGGCGAGTTCAGCTTGTTCAAAAGAAATACGGTTAACTAATTTCGTCAAATTGATGACCACCTTTCATTCTTCTATTATACCATTTAACAAGCGCGGAATCTATTGACAGCAAGCGTTTTGAAGAAAAAACACACTTTCTCGGGCTTGATATTCCATGCAATTTCCGGTATTTCAGAAGGAATGAAAATTGTGTAGTTTTCTACTTCAAATTCTTTACAGAAATAATTATTTTTCGATTATCCACATGTTAAAAACTAATCTTAATAAAAAAGAATTCCAATATTTGGCGATACTTTCCGGTTGATCCAAAATACTTTACAATTCCCCTAAAATACTTTCCAAATTACCCGAAATACTTTCCAATTTGACTTAAATACTTTCTATTTCAATTTCGACATTACTAGACGATTTAACTGCATATATCTCCCAATACATTTACTGTAATTTTGAACAATAAAAAAAGACGGGATGGACTCCCGCCTTCGTTTTATACCTGTTCCTGCAATTCCTTTGTTTCTTCCGTTGTAAAAGGACGCGATCTGGTCAGGAACCTTTTTCCTTCGACGCCTTCCAGTGAAAACATGCCTCCGCGCCCCGGCACTACATCAATGATTAATTGAGTATGGCGCCAGTATTCAAACTGATTTTTGTGCATATAGAATTTGCTTCCACCGATTTCTCCCATAAGCACATCCTGATCTCCGATAAACAAGTCGCCTTCCGGATAGCACATTGGTGAGCTCCCGTCACAGCAGCCACCTGACTGGTGGAACATCAGGGGGCCATGCTTTTCTTTCAAAAACTCGATCAAATCAAGGGCGGCATCAGTAGCTATTACACGTTCAACCATTGCAATCCTTCCCTTCTTAGAAAAGCGACAATGCCGATCAAAAGAACCCTTGCTTGTCCTGACTGTAGCTGACCAGCATGTTTTTCGTGTTTTGGTAATGGTCCAGCATCATTTTGTGGTTTTCACGGCCGAAACCGGACATTTTGTATCCTCCGAATGCAGCGTGAGCTGGATACTGGTGATAGCAGTTTGTCCAAACACGTCCTGCCTGGATGCCGCGGCCGAAACGGTAAGCCGTATGTGTATCGCGTGTCCAGATGCCGGCTCCCAGTCCGTATAATGTATCATTCGCAATTTCCATCGCTTCTTCTTTCGTTTTGAAAGTTGTTACGGAAACAACCGGTCCAAAAATCTCTTCCTGGAAAACGCGCATTTTATTGTTTCCTTTAAATACGGTCGGTTTGATATAGAATCCTTCCGCCAAATCGCCTTCAAGCACATTCCGGTCACCGCCGGCCAGGACTTCCGCACCTTCCTGTTTGCCGATATCCAGATAGGACATGATCTTTTCCATCTGCTCCTGGGAAGCCTGTGCCCCCATCATCGTTTCCGGATCAAGCGGGTTACCAAGTTTGATCGCTTCAACCCGCTTCAACGCGCGTTCCATAAATTCTTCATAAATATCTTCCTGAATCAGTACACGTGACGGACAAGTACATACCTCACCCTGATTCAGTGCAAACATGACAAAGCCTTCAATTGCTTTATCAAGGAAAGCGTCATCCTGATCCATAATATCCTTGAAGAAGATGTTCGGTGATTTGCCGCCAAGCTCCAGAGTGACCGGAATCAAGTTTTGCGACGCATATTGCATAATCATCCGGCCAGTCGTTGTTTCACCTGTGAAAGCCACTTTGGCGACACGTGGGCTGGATGCAAGCGGTTTACCAGCTTCAAGCCCGAAACCGTTAACAATGTTCAGAACACCCGGCGGCAGTAAATCGCCGACCAGTTCAGCCCATACCAGAATACTTGCTGGAGTCTGCTCTGCCGGTTTTAATACGACACAGTTTCCAGCTGCAAGTGCCGGCGCCAGTTTCCAGGTAGCCATGAGCAGTGGGAAATTCCATGGAATGATTTGCGCAACGACTCCAAGCGGCTCATGGAAATGATATGCCACAGTGTCTTCATCGATTTGGCTGAGCGATCCTTCCTGCGCACGGATGACTCCTGCAAAATACCGGTAATGGTCGATTGCCAAAGGAATATCTGCATTCAGGGTTTCCCGTACTGCCTTGCCATTGTCCCAGGTTTCTGCAACTGCAAGCATTTCCAGATTTTGCTCCATCCGATCAGCGATCTTCAAAAGAATATTGGCGCGTTCCGTAACCGATGTTTTGCCCCATGCATCCTTGGCTGCATGCGCCGCATCTATCGCGGCTTCCACATCTTCCGCGGTCGAACGTGCAATTTCCGTGAATTTTTTGCCGTTTACAGGAGAAACATTATCAAAATACTGTCCCTTTGCCGGTGCTTTCCACTCACCGTTAATATAGTTTTCGTACCTTTCCTTAAATGAACTCTTTGCGCCAGCCGTGTTCGGAATTGCGTATTCCATTACCATTTTGTTTCCTCCCCATGTTTAAATTGCCGTTATGTATGCGCTTTCATTACACCATCAATTTGTCTGCGCATAATGAAACAGCTTACCCTCTATATTGTCAAACAAATTAGAAAATTGCAATAGATCAAACCATTCTTTTTCCATATATACGTAATTAACGCTTCGTTTTGTTCTGTCCCTTTTGAGGGTATAATGGATACACACAGCAAATTCTATAAGTCGAAGGGATTTTATTATGCGAATCAATAAGTTTTTAAGTGAGACGGGAATTACATCACGCCGCGGCGCAGATAAATTTATCGAAGCCGGACGCGTCACCATCAACGATGCGCCTGCGGAACTCGGCAGCAAAGTCCAGCCGGGCGACCAGGTCCATGTCGACGGTAAATTGATCGAACAGCCACAGCAGGAATATATATATCTTGCGCTGAATAAACCGGTCGGCATCACAAGCACGACCGAACGCCACATCGATGGCAATATTGTCGATTTCGTCAATCATCCTGAACGGATCTTCCATGTCGGCCGTCTAGATAAGGATTCAGAAGGATTGATCCTCCTGACTAACGATGGCGATATCGTCAATGAAATCCTGCGGGCTGAAAATGAGCATGAAAAAGAATATATTGTCAGAGTGGATATGCCGATTACTGACTCATTCCTCCAAAAAATGCGGGAAGGCGTCGAAATTCTGGATACGGTCACTATGCCGGCAAAAGCCGAAAAACTGACCAAATATATTTTCAAGCTGACAATTCAACAGGGACTGAACCGCCAGATCCGCCGGATGTGTACGGCACTCGGCTATGAAGTGCGCAGCCTTCAGCGTATCCGGATTATGAATATCCATCTGGGCGAATTGCCTGTCGGCGAATGGCGTGACTTGACCGACGATGAACGCCACGAATTATTCAAACAGCTAGACTACAAACCCAAACGTTGAGGAGGATTCTGCATGCTGACAATGATGAGCACACCGAACCACACCGGTGTAAAAATTAGCGGTGATTATTTTGATTTGGACGAGTTGAACACGGCGCTTTACAAAGTGATAGGCAAAGAAGATCAATATCATGGTTATGAAGGGTCCCGCAGGCGCATTCTTGGAATCTCCTACGAAATCCGCCATGCAGCCCAAGGCGACCGCAATGTCGAATTCGTATTTAACGGCCTTCATGACCATACAATGAAAGAACATGGATTTATCGCTCCCGATAAAAACATCTACTTTTCTGCAGAAATCCTTTGGCCGGAACTGATTTACTCAGCGATTGCCTTAAAAGATTTCGTCACCCTTTATCAGAAACGGGTTTCGCAATCCGTCTGGGATATCCATCTCCCTGTCATCTATCGCTTTCAGTCGCTCATACTTGACTGTCTTCAAGGCCACATTCCTGATGAAGAATACGAGGCAGTTTTAAAAGGCTTTAACCAACCGATAACGGTAGACGATTACGCAATTCAATATGTGGATTTATTGAACCTTAAATATATTGACATGACAAAAGAACAGCG
>CAZGMW010000046.1:0-9051 GCA_964526895.1 uncultured Planococcus sp.
TTCCGTTTGCTGTGTGAATTGTTAGGAAAGCGGAATATTAATAAAAATAAAAAATTTAACGGTAGTTTAACACCATACTACAACATTTATAGGGTGATTACTAGTTCTTTTCAGCCAATTAAACAGAATTTAGGTTCAATTCATAGAAGTGATGTCAGTAGTCTGGATTAGATAAAATACTGTTCATCGAATAAGAATTTCAATGATTTGAGCATGTATAAGTATCTTATAAATGAAAAAATTTAGGAGATAATGTTCCATTTTTTTGAAAAAGGGGTATACTTGAATTACTTATTGGAACCTGGAGGAGAGCTGAGGCGAATGATTGAGTTTGGTTTAGAGATGATGATTGAAGTAAGCTCTTATTTTTTCACTCCGCACAGACGCCTGGAGAAAAACATCCGTTTTTTGAAAGAAGAACCTTGGTTTGCTGAATTGGAAAATGATTTCCGTTATAATCATCTCATCTGGAACAATCGAAAAGTTATGCGGTATTTAGGCATCTCCCGAAATGTTGAAAAGCTTGCGAAGGATGATGACGAAAGAATGAAGTTCAGAAAGCTGTTGACTTATGAACACGTGAAATTTATCACGTCGCCTTAAATTTCTCTGGATAACTGGAGTAAAGGAATTGGCAGATGGATGCACAGCATAAAAAAATGCCGAAAACCTGTCCAGGTTTTCGGCATTTTTTTTGAACTTCTTCCATTAGACATGTCAGTGGGCATAATTGTGGGTGTCATTCGAAAAGATTCATGCTTAAGTATCGCTCTCCGGTATCGGGAGCAATACATAATACTTTTTTTCCGTTGCCGAGGCGTTTGGCGATCTCGATTGCCGCATAGATTGTGGCACCAGCTGAAGGGCCGACAAAAATTCCTTCTTCGCGCGCCACTCTCCGGAAAATATTTATGGCATCCTCATCTTCGATCGCAAAAATTTCATCATAAATTTGAGTGTTGAGAATATCAGGGATAAAGCCCGGGCTTGTACCGACCAATTTATGTTTGCCTGGCTTGCCGCCTGATAAAACCGGTGAACCTTTAGGTTCCACAACGGCTACATACAGCTCGGGAAGTTTTTCTTTCAATGCTTCGCCCGTTCCTGTAATGGTTCCGCCCGTCCCGGCGGAAGCGACAAAAGCATCAAGCTTGCCATCCATTTGCTGCATTATTTCAATGGCGGTTGTGGTGCGATGTATATCGGGATTCGCCCGGTTTTCAAATTGCTGCGGGATAAAGCTGCCGGGAATTTCCGACTGTAACTCCAGCGCTTTTTTTATGGCACCCGGCATTTTTTCATGATCCGGGGTCAGGACAATCTCGGCACCGTAAGCCCTCAACAGGTTGATGCGTTCTTTGGTCGCATTATCCGGAAGAACCAGGATAGCCCTATAACCTTTGACAGCTGCCACCATTGCAAGACCAATACCAGTATTGCCGCTGGTCGGCTCGATAATTGTGGAACCTTTTCCGAGAATGCCCTGTTCTTCAGCATGTTTGATCATATTATAGGCTGCGCGGTCTTTGACGCTTTTGGAAGGGTTGAACATTTCCAATTTCACATAGACATCAGCCGCGCCGTCTGGAACAATCCGATTCAATTTAACAACTGGCGTATCACCAATGAGATCGGTAATATTATTGACTGGTTTCATATACATAACAACCTTTCTCGTGGCACTGGGGAGTGCTGTGTGAGTTAATTGTAGTATACATGGAATAATTTCGACAAATCCTATGAACATATAACCAATATCGCCAGTGAAATTTTGGTTGCCTAGGGGAAAAAATTTAACCCTTTCTTTTATATGTTTATTCTTGCTAATAACGAAATGTATAATCTGAGAGACAATAATTTCAGTAAAAATACCTATTAATAAATTTTTAATAGTGACTTTTGATTAATTAATATACCTTTATTTGTTAATTTAGAGTATACTGTAGACAATAAATGAATCGGAGGCGCTTATTATGCTGACTACCCCTGAATTGACGGACTCTTTGGTTCTGGACTTGGATGCTTTGGAGCTGGCGCAATTAATAAAAGAAAAAAAGATTTCTTCCCGCAGAGCTGTGGAAATTTACATCAAACATTTGGACGATGTCAATCCCTCAATTAATTGCCTGGTGGAAAATCGGTTCAAAGATGCTTTACTGGAAGCAGATAGCGTAGACCACCGACTTGCTGACGGAGAAGCCGGGGGAACATTGATGGGGGTACCGATCAGCATGAAAGAGGCGTTTGATGTCAACGGCATGAAGACGACCGGTGGCTTGCTGCGCAGAAAAGACAAGAGAGTGGAAAAAGATGCGGAAGTGGTGCGGAAACTTCGTATGGAAGGCGCAATCATCGTGGGAAAAAGCAACACACCAGAACTATGTTTTTGTCAGGAAACAGAAAACAAATTATATGGACGGACAAATAATCCGCGGGACCTCAGCCGGACTGCAGGCGGATCGAGCGGTGGTGAAGCGGCTTTGATCGCAGCCGGTGGTGCTGCTGCAGGTATTGGCTCCGATATTGGTGGATCCATCCGCTTTCCCAGCCATTTTAATGGGGTGATCGGATTTAAATCGGGCAATGGACAAGTGTCACAGGAAGGAAGCTTTCCACAAGTAAAACAAGAGCTGCAGGAAAGAATGCTGGGAATCGGGCCGATTGCAAAAAGCGTCAGAGATGCCCGGTTGCTTTATAATATTATTGCCAATAACCCGGCGCCAGCCAGAGAGCTTGATGGTTATGTACTGAACGTAATTCCCGATACCAAATATCCTTTGGCGGATCATACCCGGAAATTGCTGGACTCCATTTTTCAAAAAGTGGCTTCAGACTTCCAGGCCGAGAGTGAATTGCCTCCTTATTTTGATGAATCGGCTACACTTTGGCAGGAAATCATGTCAATTGAAGGAGCGGCGGATGCCAAGTTCGAAGCTTATGGGGATCATAAGCGGAGTCTCTATAACTCCTATTTGAAAGAACGGTTCACCGGGAAAGCCGATGTCCATCGTTATTTATCGTGGGCGTTGATTGGTGCGTCGCTGTTTAAACCCACTGAAAAGCGCCAGGATAAGATTCGCCAGTTTATACAGCATGGTGATCATATACTGGAACATTACTTGAAAGACCGGATCCTTATTATGCCTGTTTATCATAGAACAGCACCAAAGCATGGTGTGGTATACCAGGAATTATTCTCTATAAAAAAATCTTTTCGTCAATATTTGCCGTATGTAGCTTACGCCAATACGTGGGGATTGCCTGTTTTGACAATGCCTATGGGTTCAGATGAACAGGGATTGCCGATCGGAATCCAATTGATCAGTTGCAATGGCAATGAAGAAGCGTTATTCCAACTTGGCGAATGGATGGAACAGCGGTTTCCAGCATATGAACGAGTAAAATTATAGAAGAAACAAAAAACCTGCAGCTCTCACAAAGAGCTGCAGGTTTTTTTGCTGGAGTTTCTACAAGACTTACGCAGTGAAGAATTGAAACAAAGTGTAAATCGCGATAGACGCAATAATGACTGCGCCGATCAAGTAGATGATCAATGCGTTCTTCAAAATTAGCCTCCTTAGCTGTGACGGTTTAAAACGACGATTATGTAATGTGTTTGAAAGAAAAAAAGAAAGCATTGTCACTGTAACAAAGTTCCTGCTGTTTTTCGAATAACTTACATTTTATCAGTAAAAAAAATATAGAATATTGATTCCATTATCATGTGGTTCTATATTCCTGTATATTAGTCCCGATTAACAAATTAAGCCAGAATTCGACAATTTTTTTCCCAATTACGCAGTTGGGTTTCTTCTGCTAACGTTAGATATGTGGCAGGGAGGTTGCGGGACGCCGCATCGCCGGGTTTATTGCCATAAAAAACATATGGGATAAGGAGATTGATGTATGAAGAGATCAGGAAAGATTTTCACAACCGCAATGTTGGCAGTCACTTTGATGTTGCCTGCCATGGGTGTAAGCGCCAACGAAGGAAATGCAGCAGCCAACGGCAACGAAAAATTCCGGGTACTGGTTGACTCAGCCGATCAGAAGCACCTGAAAAATGCGAAACAGCAATATGGAGTTCAATGGGATTTCGCAAATGAAGGTTTCACAACCGATATGAATGAGAAACAATTCAATGCTTTGCAGAAGAATAAGAATATCACCGTGAAAAAAGTTGAGGAATTCGAAATTGCCACTACGACAGATAAGCCGGAAGCGCAATATGCTGCTATGGCAGCTGCACAGTCGACTCCATGGGGAATTAAAGCCATTTATAATAATAGTAATCTTACTCAAACGAGCGGCGGCGCTGGCATCAATATTGCCGTACTGGATACAGGCGTTAATACCAACCATGCAGACCTGCGCAATAATGTGGAACAGTGCAAAGATTTCACAGTGGGCACAACATACACAAATAACAGCTGTACAGATCGCCAAGGGCACGGCACACACGTGGCCGGATCGGCATTGGCTGACGGCGGCACGGGCACCGGTGTCTATGGTGTAGCACCGGATGCAGATCTTTGGGCTTATAAAGTATTGGGCGATGATGGTTCAGGATACGCGGATGATATCGCGGCAGCGATTCGACATGCTGGTGACCAGGCTTCTGCTTTGAATACAAAAGTAGTCATTAATATGTCCCTTGGTTCTGCGGGTGAAAGCAGCTTGATCACGAATGCAGTAAACTATGCATACAATAAAGGCGTCCTTGTTATTGCGGCAGCGGGGAATTCGGGACCATATGAAGGTTCGATCGGTTATCCGGGTGCATTAGTCAACGCAGTCGCAGTAGCGGCACTTGAAAACACAGTCCAAAACGGAACATATCGTGTGGCGAATTTCTCTTCCCGCGGTTACAGCCGTACTGATGGAGATTATGTTATCCAAAAAGGCGATGTAGAAATTTCAGCTCCAGGAGCGGCAATCTATTCCACTTGGTTCGATGGCGGTTACGCTACTATCAGCGGAACTTCGATGGCTTCACCGCACGCGGCAGGACTTGCTGCGAAAATCTGGGCACAATACCCAACCGCTTCAAATGTGGATGTGCGCGGAGAATTGCAGTACCGCGCTTATGAAAACGACATCCTTTCCGGCTATTATGCTGGATACGGTGATGATTTTGCTTCAGGCTACGGATTCGCTACAGTACAATAAAAGGAAATCACACAGCAGGGACAGTTCCGGCATAATGCCGGAGCTGTTTTTATATGGTAGTATTTAATTAATCTGACAAAAGGGTGAGACGATGAATATCGGTTCAGTGATAAAGTATTATCGTTCCAAAAATAAGATGACACAATCCCAATTGGCCGACGGCATCTGTTCTATTTCTCATCTCAGTAAAATTGAATCCAATACATATATCCCACATGAATCGACAATTGAGGCGCTGCTTTCGAAAATGGGGGTTCAATGGCAGAGAGAAATAGCAAAAAGAAGCCGGCTCGAACGCCAATTGAATGATTTCATCACCTGCTCCCTGCATTATGATCTGGCGGAAATGGAGCAGCAATACCAAAAACTGCAGCAAGACAACGATTATATCCAGTCAACGGACCTGGTGAACCGTTACGAGCTATACAAATTCCGCTATTACCTCTATATACAGGACCAAGTTCGGGCTGATCGGCAAAAAGACATGTTGGAGCGGTTGAAAAATTCCTTCACGGAACCGGAGACATGGATTCATCAGCTTTTTTTGTCGCTCTACTTTACTTCGGCGAACAAAAAAGAGCTGGCAATGGAATACGTAAATGCCTTGGACAAGGGAATACAAAGCATCCCCCAAAAATTCGAAGGGGAATTCTATTACCAAAAAGCCCGTTTGCTGATTACGCACGAACAATATGAGTTGTCGGCCCATTACGCGGAGTTATCGGTTCAATATTTCAAGCTTAACTACAATTATATCCGCTTGCTTCATGCTCAATTGCTGCTGGCGATCAATTATATGAGGCGTAACCTGCTGGTACAGGCAGCTGGTATCTATGAAGTGCTGAAGCGAAATACGAGATTGACTGATCAGAAAGAATTATACAATCAAACTCTATATAATTTTGCGGAATTGCTGAAAATACGCCAGGATCATAACCAGGCTTTTGATTTATTGATCGAGCTGCATGGTATTCTGTCCAATGATACCTATTTCTATAAAGCCGTGCTTGTCAGCTTGATAGAGACAGCGGTGGAAGTGGGGGCAGATGCCTGGGATTATGTGCATGAGTTGCGGGATCTGGCAGAAGGACCTGAAGATGAGTACTTCTTGTTATACTTAAACTACTTCGAAAAACGAAATTTTTCCCAACCAGACCTTTTGGCTTATTCAGAGGAAAAAATGTTCCCATTTTTCAGAAAACATGGTTACATAAGAGAAAGCAAAAAAATCGCCTTGGAACTGGCTGAACATTTCCAACGGGAAAAGCAATGGGAAAAGGCGATGTATTACCAATCTTATTACGATAGAAATGGAGGATGAGACTTTATGAAAAAAGGGAAATTGATTTTATTGACTGGATTGGCTGCGGTCATCGTAGCAATGGGAGCATGGGCTCCTGCAGCTTCACAGGAAGATCATTCAGATGCAGTTGTCGCTTCAGGCGGCGCACACTCAATCCCGACTATTTTACCTCCCCTGTAAAATAGCGGATTGTTCCAAAGCTCCCGGCCTAGGCCCCGGGAGCTTTTTTGTATGGAAAAATTTGCTGGCGCTGCTGTACATAGCTGTTTATACAAAAGGAATTGGGCAATAATGTAGTAACAGGGCGCAAAAGGAGGAGTTGCAGGTGAAAATCAGGATTGAATGGAAATACCGGTCTGCTAAAGGAGTGGAGACCACTTTTGTTTCAGAAGAAATGACAGCAGCTCAAGGCGTCCAGATTGCCGAAGATATCGAGCGGACTAAAAGAGTCAAAGAATTAATATTTATCGATACGTACGATGATAGTATGTGGACGATGAAAGAAATGAAAGCGTATTTAAAAAGCATTGAAACGGAGCCGCACGACATTACGGTATATTTCGATGGTGGCTTTAATATTGGGACAAAGGATTCGGGGTTGGGCTGTGTGATCTATTATAAACAGAACGGAAAATCCTATCGGCTAAGGCAAAATGCGCAGATTGAGGGGCTGGTCTCAAATAACGAAGCCGAATATGCTGCGCTTCATCTTTGTATACAGGAGCTTGAGTTTCTTGAAGTCAGAAATATGCCCGTCCGTTTCAGCGGGGATTCTAAAATTGTGGTTAATGGCATGAGTGGGGAATGGGCCATCATTGAGGCCGAGCTGGCAAGCTGGGCCGATCGAATCGAAACGAAACTAAACTCAATGGGGATTCAGGCAGAATTCGAATTGCTGCCGCGCAAAGAAAATTTTGAAGCGGACAGGCTTGCAACGCAGGCATTGAAAGGAATTAAAATAACTGGGACCAGCATTGTTTGATCCATTCATAAGATAAAATCATGAGCTTATTCATTTACATCGTGCACGATGTAAATTATAGTGATTGATGAAAGAACATATTGGATGGAGGAATTAAAACATGAAAGCTTTATACGAAACAACAATCATCAACACAGGCGGAAGACAGGGAGAAGTGTACTCAGAAGATAATATTTTCAATATGGATGTCGCAAAACCAGCGGCATTGGGCGGCAAACCTACGACTGCCACCAACCCGGAACAATTATTTGCGGCTGGTTACAGCTCATGCTTCAATAGCGCATTGGAACTGGTACTCGAACGTGATAAAGTGAAAGTTGACAAAAGCGAAGTAAGAGCGACAATCTCATTGCTCGGAGACAAAGAAAACGGCGGCGTTAAATTGGCTGCAAAACTCGAAGTCACCATCGAGGGAATCGACGAAGAGCAAAAGCATGAATATGTGGAGAAAGCTCATCAATACTGCCCTTATTCGAAAGCGATAAAAGACACAGTTGATGTGGAAATTATCGTACGCTAATCGTCAGCTGTATCACTCCGAGAATCTGTGAGCTCGAGCCGCTAATAAACAAATGGACGTGATATAAATGGAGCTCGGTTTAAAGCTGGAACAGCAATTGTGTTTTGAAGTATATAAAGCATCAAGCAATTTTACGAAAATGTATTCCAGAGTGCTTGAACCTTTCCATCTGACATTTCCTCAGTACCTGGTGCTTCTGGTGCTTTGGGAAGAAAATCATATGGTGATGAAAGATATCGGCGCGCGGCTGGGCCATGGGACCGGCACCTTGAACCCAATCATCAACCGTATGATTGAGCAGGGGCGGCTGACAAAAAAACAATCGCCTGCTGATAAGCGTGCATGGATTATTTCTTTGACAGAAAAAGCTGAAGAAGAGCATGCGCCGATCAGCCAGGCAATCTACGATAAACTGGTCAGCTGCAACTTCCTGGATGTCAATGCACTGACGCTGATGAAGAACCTGAAACAACTAAATGCATTTTTTGATGAAATGGACCTTTAGAGGTTCCAATGGTTAAGGAGAGAATGGGATATGAGCATTTATGATTTTACAGCTGCGAAACCTGATGGAAGTATTTATCCTTTGAGCGAGTATGAAGGTAAAACGATGCTGATTGTCAATACGGCTACCAAATGCGGATTGCGTGATCAATTTGATGGTCTGGAAAAGTTATATAAGAAATACGAAAAAGATGGACTCGTGGTTCTGGGCTTCCCATCCGATCAATTCGCTCAGGAGCTGGACGATGCTGTAGAAGCTGAGCAAGCGTGCCGCATGACCTATGGCGTTTCATTTCCTATGCATAATTTGGTTAAAGTGAATGGCAAGAACGCAGATCCATTGTTCAAATATTTGACTGAAAACAGCAAAGGAATTCTAGGCAGCAGCATTAAATGGAATTTCACAAAGTTCCTGATCGACAAAGAAGGCAAGCTGGTTGCCCGCTTTTCACCGAAAGACAAGCCCGAATCATTTGAAAATGACATCAAAAAATATTTAACAAAATGACAATGTGATAAAAATCCGGAGCAATATTGCTCCGGTTTTTTATTTTTGCCTTAAATAAAAGTGAG
>CAZGMW010000047.1:0-8902 GCA_964526895.1 uncultured Planococcus sp.
TGCGAGGACAGGCTGGATGCGCATGTCTTTTTATGGCGTCCTTTCAGACCTCCCGCAGCTATTTATGTGGGAGGTCTTTTTATGTAGAAAAGCGACAGCGCCAGCTCAGCACGAAAAGCCGGTTCAGCTTCGAATCAGCGGTTCCCCCTCCGCTGATTCGGTGCTGAACCGCAAACAAAAATATTGGAGGAATACAACATGAAGAAGCTTTGGAAATTTGGTATGAGTGCAGGACTAGCAGCAGCCCTGCTTGCAGGCTGCGGCGACGAAAACGCAATAAGTGAAGAAGAAGAAGTTCAAACGCAGGTGGAACCACCTGAAGATGTCGAGGAAGTGGATTTTCCTGTAACTTTGACGGATGCTATGGGTGAAGAAATAGTGATTGAAGAAGAACCTCAGGCCATCGTGTCCATGATTCCCTCCAATACAGAAATAGCTTATGAATTGGGATTAGGCGAAAAAATTGTTGGAGTCTCTGATTTCGATAATTACCCGGAAGAAACAGCCGATGTTGAAAAAATTGGCGGCCAGGAATTCAACGTTGAAAAAATCATCAGCCTTGAACCGGATCTGGTACTTGCTCATGAATCTGGTCTGGGAATGGGAACTGAAGGGCTTGACCAATTGACAGATGCAGGTCTAACGGTTTTTGTTGTCGATAACGCTGAAAGCTTTGAAGAAGTTTTTGACACCATTTCAGTTATTGGCCAAGCTACCGGAACTAAGGAAACTGCCGCTGCGCTTGTTGAAGAAATGGAAATTCAAATTGAAACAATTGCAGAACAGGCAAACAGCGTAGAAGAGATCAAGTCTGTCTTTGTAGAAGTGGGCAGTGATCCTGAAATTTACACAACCGGTTCAGGAACGTTCATGGACGAAATGCTTCAGATCATCAATGCAGAGAATGTAGCAGGCGAGCTTGAAGGCTGGGTCAGCATGGATCCGGAGGCTATTGTTGAAGCCGATCCGGACGTTATTGTGACTACTGAAGGCGGATATATTGAAAATGCTGAAGAAGCGATTGAAACACGCAGCGGCTACGGTGAAATTACAGCTGTCGAAGAAGATGCAGTCTACAGCATCGATTCGGATGCAGTAACGCGTCCAGGACCCCGTTTGACAGAAGGTCTGCTTGACTTGGGTCGTGCAGTTTATCCGGAGGTCTTCAGTGAGTAAAAATTTACTGGCATATATCGTTTCCCTGCTGCTTTTAAGCGGAGCGATCGTGCTGGGTGTAACGGTCGGCACGGTGTCAATTTCACCTGTCGTTTTATGGAATCCTGCATCGGACGCGGCGGCTGCCAATATTCTTTGGAATATTCGCATGCCGCGCGTCGTTCTGGCAGGCCTTGTTGGTGCAGCTCTTGCAATCGCGGGAGCTGCATTCCAGGGGCTTTTGAAAAACCCGTTAGCCGATCCTTACACTTTGGGAGTGTCTTCCGGTGCCTCTGTTGGCGCCGTGATGACACTTTTTTTCGGTATTTCGCTCCCTTTTCTCGGAACTTTCACATTACCGGTGATGAGTATGATTGGTGCATTGTTGACTATGTTCATGGTTATGGGATTTGCAAAATTGGTCGATCGTTCGATGAAAATGGAGACAGTCATCCTGACCGGAATCATCTTCAGTTCGTTTCTTGGCTCGATCATTTCATTGATGATTGCTTTAACGGGCGAGGAATTGAGACAAATTATCGGCTGGCTGCTGGGAAGCGTATCGATGCGGGGGTGGCCATATGTACAGATGGCGCTGCCTTTTGTGCTGATTGGCTCGTTTGTTCTGTGGCTGAACCGCCGCGAACTGAATGCAATGCTGTTCGGTGAAGAACGTGCGCAACACCTGGGCGTGGACGTGAAAAAAAGAAAGTTATTGATACTGATCGGCGGATCGGTGCTGACCGGAGCAGCTGTTGCCGTTTCCGGTACAATCGGGTTTATCGGATTGGTAGTGCCTCATATGACACGACTTCTTTGGGGATCGGATCATCGCCATTTGCTGCCTTTATCATTTATCAACGGAGCGGCATTATTAATCATTTGTGATCTCATAGCGAGAACGATTATTTCGCCAACTGAGTTGCCGATCGGAGTTATCACTTCGTTTATAGGCGCACCTGTATTTGCCTACATTTTTTTCCGCCAGCGCAAGGGAGGTTCATTGAATGCTTGAAATTAAAAATTTATCGGGCGGCTATGGAGATAAGAACATAATTGAAAATGTTTCTTTTGAAGTGGAAAAAGGGGAAATGCTCGGCATACTGGGTCCGAATGGCAGCGGGAAATCGACGCTCATGAAGCTCATAAGCGGAGTGCTGCCGGTCAAAGAAGGAATAATAACGGTGGACGAAAAAAAGATCACCGATTTTCCGCCAAAAGAACTGGCCAGAACAATGGCGGTCCTTCCCCAACTGCATGTCCATGCTTTTTCGCATTCTGTCCGTGAAACA
Source organism: uncultured Planococcus sp. (assembly GCA_964526895.1). Classification (GTDB taxonomy): domain Bacteria; phylum Bacillota; class Bacilli; order Bacillales_A; family Planococcaceae; genus Planococcus. The sequence goes on from CAZGMW010000047.1 coordinate 2,448, forward strand.
GTTTCACTCGGAAGATATCCGCACCAAAGTGGCTGGTTTTCTTCCTGGTCCGAAGAAGATGAACAAGCGGTTGTCGAAGCGATGCGTCTTATGGATATCAGCCATTATGAAAAGAGTCAAATCGACCAATTATCGGGTGGGGAACAGCAACGTGTTTTTGTAGCGCAGGCTCTTGCACAAAACGCCTCTATTTTACTGCTCGACGAACCAACCAACCATTTGGATATCAATCATCAAAAAGAATTGCTTGATACCATTAAAAAACAGGCTATTGAAAAAGGGCTGACAATCGTTTCGATTTTTCATGACGTTAATTTGGCTGCAATGTATTGCGACAAATTATTGCTGTTGGATGGAGGCGAAATTTTTCGCCTCGGTGAACCGCACGAAGTAGTCAGGGAGCATGACGTGGAAGCTGTCTACAAAACCCGAGTCAGCAATCACCCTCATCCTGAATTGCCAAAGCCCCAAATCACTCTTTTGCCGAATGTGAAGAGAGATGTTTCATTGACTCAAATCAGAGCAGAAGATTTTTCGATTTCAGCTCAAATGGTTCTTTACAGAAGCGGGGTGCCGCTGAAAACTGTGTCTTCGGCAGTCGTTAACCCGGGCTCTGGCTGGTTCCGCAATTTCATGAACCGCCATGTCGATGCTGCCTACAACATTGATGACAGCCCCGCGGAAATGAAAGATTTTATTGAAAAGAATGGATTGAAATCAACGGACACGGTGGGCATGATGACGGCCGTACAAACCCAGCACGCCGTAGTAAAAGAGTATGAAGGCCCATTCGGTACTATTGTAATCGCTGTGACGGCTGGTGTCGGCAATGGAGTCGATGTTTCAAAAGCGGTTGAACGCACAATGCAAGTTGGAACGATCAATACATGGATAATGGTCAACGGGACGTTATCGGAAGAAGCTTTTATCCAGGCGATGATTACAGCGACAGAAGCGAAAACCAAGGCTTTGCAACAGGAGCAGGTCTTAGATCCATTGACAGGCACTATCGCAACAGGCACTTCGACGGACAGCTGTTTAGTGGCAGCAACGCAGCAAGGGGAATATTTGCCTTATGCCGGCCCTATAACAGAAATCGGTAAATTGATCGGCCGCGGCGTTTTTGAATGCACAGTGGAAGGGATCAAGGTTTACCGGGAGGCAAAGAAGGCATGATCTATCATATACTCGCGATTGGCATTGGTTTGATGCTCGATCGTTTGATAGGAGATCCGCCGCATTGGCCTCATCCGGTTCGCTGGATCGGAAAATATATTTACAAAGCAGTCGAACTGTTTAACAATGAGCGACACGCTTATCGCAACGGCTTTTTGTTAGTGGGATCTTTGATCGGGATCGTTTTTGTGACAGTCTTTAGCGTCGTGTTTCTGGCTTATTCGGTCCATCCTTTTGTTGGGATAGCGATAGAGGCACTTTTGATTGCATCAGGCTTGGCGCAAAGGAGTCTGCAAGTTGCAGCCGAGGATGTTTATAAACCTTTACTGAATAAAGATCTGGATGAAGCCCGTCAAAAACTGTCATGGATTGTGGGGCGGGATACAATTCATTTGGACGAAAGCGAAATTACACGCGGGGTAGTCGAGACAGTATCAGAAAACACCAGTGACGGTGTTACTGCTCCGCTGTTTTGGGCTTTTCTATTGGGGGCGCCGGGGCTGTGGATATATAAAGCAGTCAATACGTGCGACTCAATAGTGGGTTATAAAAATGAACAGTTTCGGCAATTTGGATTTGCTTCGGCCCATTTGGATGATGTACTGAATTTTATACCGAGCCGGATTACGGGTTTTTTGATCCTGGTACTTACACGGAATAAACGAAATCTCTCGTTTGTGGTCCGTTTTAAGGAGTGGTTCCATTATGCTCCGAAACATCCGAGTCCAAACAGCGGTTGGCTGGAAGCAGCAACTGCGATACAGTTGGGCATTCGGTTAGGTGGCGAAAATTCCTACGGAGGAATCTCTTCGTTCCGCGCTTATATGGGCCAGCCGGTTTATCGGCTCGAGGCAAGTCATATCAGCGAAACAGTGAACCATATGCAGATTGTCACATGGGCTTTTTTTATACTATTTGCGACGGGAGGGATAATCATTGAATTTGCCTAATCATGGGGCCAATCCGCTGCGCCTCTATAGTCAGTCAGGTATAGAGCCTCCGGAAAACTTTCTGGATTTCAGTGAGAATATTCACCCGTTCGGCCCGCCATTATTTATAAAGGAAAACTGGTCAGAATTTTTCTCGTTATTGAATACGTACCCAGACCCGTATGCGGAACCTTTTCGAACAGCAGCGGCCGCATATCATCAAATCGGGAAAGACCAGATAGCTGCTGCAAATGGCGCCGCTGAGATTTTCACTTGGCTTGCCAGGCGGTACCGCGGAAAACGAGTGGTTTTAGTGGAACCCGCTTTTTCCGAATATCGCCAAACATTGGAAGCGGAAAATGCAATTATCAGTGAGATTCAATTATCATATGGAAATAATTGGGTAATAAATATCGACTCACTCAAAGCAGAATTAGAACATAGTGCAGCTCTCTATATTTGCAATCCGCATAATCCTACCGGCACATTATTGTCAGTTGATGAACTGAAAGAAATCGCGGATTATTGTCGGACTGCAGAGTGTGAATTGGTAATAGACGAGGCTTTTATCGATTTTATCGGGGAGGAAGCATCGTTTACTGAACACCTTTCGTCATATCTTCAAGTAATCATTGTGCGTTCGATGACAAAGATGTATGCAATTGCCGGCTTGAGGCTGGGGTATGTAATGGCCGCGCCGCAAACGATCAATGAGTTAACCCAAGGAGCGGCTCATTGGAATGTAAATGCATTGTCAGCATCGATAGGGGCCGGCTGTTTTCCGTTGGAAAATTACCGCACAACCATTCGAACGGCTGCCAATAAGGAACGACACAAGATGATTCAATTTTTTATAGAAGAAAACTGTCACTTTTCCGATTCTCAGGCTAATTTTCTTTCATTCAGCCTGCCGGAGGGCAAAGATCCGGATCTGTTTTTTCGGGATATGCTGAAAGGAGGCATCATTTTGCGTCATACATATTCATTTAAAGGAATGGACGGCCGTTGGTTCCGGATCGGCATGAAGTCGGAGGCCGCGATGGACCGGCTTCGAAAGGAGATTTCCGGATGGCTCGCGCAAAGTTGATCTTTATCAGCGGCGGTGTTCGAAGCGGGAAAAGTGCCTATGCCGAATCAGTGGTTCGGGATTCATGCGCCGGCCGCAAAGTATACATTGCAAGCGGACAGGCTAGTGACGGTGAAATGCATGGACGTATTGAGCGGCATCGTGAAGACCGAAAAAGAGATGGCTGGCATACAATTGAGCAGCCGGTCCGGATGGAAAGAGTATTGCCCCATATCCGAAAAGGGGACGCGGTACTATGGGATTGTGTGACCACCTGGCTGGCGAACGAATTATACGAAGGATGGGAACGCAATGAAATGTGTGCGGAAATACAGGGATGCATGGAACAAAAATGGAAACATCTGCAGGAAACTTTGCTGAAACTTCTTGAAAAGGCAGAATTTGTGACAGTCGTTTCGAATGAAGTGCTGGATGATTTTGTCCGGGATGACTTGTATATGAGCTGGCTTGGCCGTATCCATTTATGGCTTGTAAAAGAAGCCGATGGAGCTTATGAAATGGAGAACGGCATGGCGTTCAGAAGGAAGTGACGAGATGCGTGGAGTAATGATTCAAGGGACGTCTTCGGATGTCGGAAAAAGCATGATCTGTACAGCTTTCTGCCGAATATTGTCGGATCAGGGGAAAGCTGTCGCACCTTTCAAGTCACAAAACATGTCAAATAACTCTTACGTCACGGTGTTAGGCGAAGAAATTGGACGTTCTCAGGGAATTCAAGCGGAAGCTGCCAGAACAATAGCGAAGGTCGAAATGAATCCGATTCTCTTAAAACCGGAGAATGATATGAAATCCCAAGTCGTGCTTTTCGGCAAAAAGCTGAAAGCGATGGACGGCATGAAATATCGCGACGAATTTTACACTCAAGGATTGGCCGCAATTGAAAGTGCTCTAGCTGAATTGGAGAAAGATTACAGCCACCTTGTCATCGAAGGAGCGGGCAGTCCGGCAGAAGTTAATTTGAACGATCGGGATTTAGTAAATATGAAAGTTGCAGAATTGGCGGATGTTCCGGTTATTTTGGTGGCTGACATCGAACGCGGCGGTGTATTCGCTTCTATAATCGGGACTTTGGCTTTGGTTCCCAATCCTGAACGGATCAAAGGCATTCTGATCAATAAATTCAGAGGCGATATCGATTTGTTTGAAAAGGGCGTTGAATTTCTGGAAAATTATACTGGCTTACCGGTACTCGGCGTCATCCCTTATATGCCGAAACATGAAATCGATCAGGAAGATTCGCTGGGCATCCGGGAACTTGCGAAAATCAAAAATGATGCTCCTATTCGGATTGTGGTCTGCAGGCACCCTTATTTATCGAATTTCACTGACATCGAACCGTTCTTTCAGGAACCGGATGTCTCAATCACTTGGGCAGATTCAATAGATGATATAGGCTTTCCCGACGTTTTGATATTGCCGGGGACGAAAAGCACCATTGCAGACCTGCGTTTCTGGAAACAGCAAGGTCTGCAGGAAAAGCTAGATTCCTTAAAAGGGAGGATTTGGATTGTTGGCTTATGCGGAGGCTTTCAAATGATGGCGGAATCTTTAGCAGATCCCTCAGGCTACGATGGCACTGTTGCAGAGGAAGAAAGCGGATTTGGGTTGATTGCAGGAATGAAAATTGAATTTGCAGAAGAAAAGCGGGTAGAGAGGCGCATAGGCAAAGCTTCACTGGCTGGCCGGCAAACTGATGCAATAGGTTATGAAATCCACAGCGGAACTGTTCAAAGTTCTCCGTGGCCGCTGATTGAGTATCCAGATGGCACTGAAGGGCATCTGCACAATCAGGTACTCGGGACGCATCTTCACGGATTATTCGATTCAGCAGAACTCCGTGCAGCTTTTCTGGAACCTATTCGAATTGCCAAGGGGCTTTCAATTCCAGAGGCAGCACCTGAAAATGACCGCTTTGATAGATGGGCACAGCACGTAAAAAATCACATTGATTGGCAAAAAGTCGAACAGCTGATGGAGGGTACCTAATGAGCAGGAACTTAACGGTTGGTTTGTTGCTTATACTCCAGTTTTTCTCGGTGATTCCCATCAAAAAACAATTGCCGATGGAAAAAGCACAGCTGACCGTAATGTATACATTGCTGCCTTTACTCGGGATGCTCTTTGGCGGTGTATTGGCTTTGGTAGCTCTGTTGCTCAGAGAGGGAACGGATGTGAGTGGGCTGCTCATCGCTTTTATCGTTACAGCAGGAAGTATTATCTTAAGCGGTGGACTGCACACGGATGGCTTGGCTGATGTGGGAGATGCATATTTTTCCTATCAGGATAGAGATAAGCGTTTTGAGATCATGGAGGATCCGCGTATCGGCGCATTTGGTGCGATAGTGCTTATTCTTGCTTTGGTCGGGAAAATCATCATTATTTCTGAAAGCATTCTTACAATTTCGTTATGGGCAGTTGTCTTTATCCCGATACTTTCCAGAGTCGGCTTGATGCTGCTGTTCAGTTTAACGGCTTCTGCTAAAAATACAGGGCTGGCCGCTTATTTTCAAAAATCAACAGATATACGAAAAGTGGCGGCTGGAGCGACTATCTGGCTGGTGATTGTTGGTGGATCAATGGCCTGTTTGCTGAACTGGCAGATTGCAGCAGCGATGCTGTTTATACTTCTTATCGCATTTTTCATCTACCGTCAGTGGTGCCGAAAAAATTTTGGCGGTGTGACAGGTGATTTGTTTGGTGCATATATCGAGGGGACGGAGCTGCTGTTATGGATAATTCTTTTATTCTTCATCTGATTCGCCACGCGCCTACTCCCGGAAATCTTAGTAAAAAGTATATCGGCTGGACGGACGAAGCGGTTTTGCCGTTTGAAGCGGCAGCGGATCCCGCGAAGAAAATCGTATGGGGCAGCGATTTGCTGCGCTGCAGGCAAACCGCCTCGGTGCTTTTTCCGAACGCTGACTATCAGGGCGATCCGGATTTTCGGGAATGCAATTTCGGAGAATGGGAAATGAAGACATACGATGAGCTGAAAAATGAACCGCATTACCGAGACTGGATAGATGATCCGTATTTGGTAACACCTCCAGGGGGAGAGAGCTTTTGCCAACTGGCAAAGCGCATTGAACGGGCGATAAGAAAACTGCCGGAAGGCAATGAATTCACACTCATCATGCACGGCGGCCCGATCCGTTTTTTATTGTCCCGTGCGAAAAATCGATCTTTTCTTGAGCAACAAGCATTCCATGGCGATTGCCATACAATTGCATGGAGCAGCAGGCAAGCATTCGAGGAGGAGAGAA
>CAZGMW010000048.1:0-8809 GCA_964526895.1 uncultured Planococcus sp.
AAAAGTTATTCCGAGATCAAACCTGGTGATTATATTGTCCATGTCCATCATGGAATCGGACGCTACGTCGGAATTGAGACTCTAGAAGTCAAAGGCGTCCATAAAGACTATCTTCATATCGTCTATAAAGCGGACGATAAACTTTTTGTGCCGGTCGATCAGATTGATCTTATCCAAAAGTACATCGCTTCTGAAGAAAAAGAGCCGAAACTTCATAAAATGGGTGGCGCAGAGTGGAAAAAGACTCGTGCGAAAGTGTCGAAAGCGGTGCAGGACATTGCGGACGATCTGATCAAGCTCTATGCTGAGCGTGAAGCGTTGAAAGGCTATGCATTTTCAAAAGAACAGGATATGCAGCGCCAATTTGAATCAGAGTTTCCTTACGACGAAACCATCGATCAACTGCGTTCCATCAATGAAGTCAAAAAGGACATGGAAAAAGAGCGTCCGATGGATCGGCTGATTTGCGGAGATGTCGGCTATGGCAAGACAGAAGTGGCGATACGGGCTGCCTTTAAAGCAGTGCTGGATGGCAAACAGGTGGCGTTCCTCGTGCCGACGACAATTCTGGCGCAGCAGCATTTTGATACGATGAGTGAACGCTTTAAAGATTACCCAATGGAAGTGGGCCTCATGAGCCGCTTCCGTTCGAAAAAACAGCAGGCGGAAACGGTGAAGGGTCTAAAGAATGGTTCCGTGGATATTGTTGTCGGAACGCATCGTATCCTATCGAAAGATATGAATTATAAAGATCTTGGCTTATTGATCATCGATGAAGAACAGCGCTTTGGTGTAACCCATAAAGAAAAGATTAAACAGATGAAGACTAACGTAGATGTGTTGACGCTGACGGCAACGCCGATTCCGCGGACGCTTCATATGTCGATGATTGGGGTGCGTGATCTGTCCGTCATCGAAACGCCGCCGGCAAACCGATTTCCAGTCCAAAGTTATGTTATGGAACAAAACGGTGCCCTCGTGCGCGAAGCGATCGAACGCGAAATGGCACGCGGTGGACAGGCATTTTATTTATACAACCGGGTCGACGATATGACACGGAAAGTGGAAGAGCTGCAGCAATTGGTGCCGGAAGCACGCATTGGCTATGCCCACGGCCAGATGTCTGAAACCGAACTGGAGTCGGTCATACTCAGTTTCCTTGACGGCGACTACGATGTATTAGTGACAACAACCATTATTGAAACAGGCATCGATATTCCGAACGTCAACACGTTAATAGTTGAAAACGCAGACCGCATGGGCTTATCCCAGCTGTATCAGTTGCGGGGACGTGTCGGTCGGTCAAGCCGTGTGGCCTATGCGTATTTCATGTATCAGCGAGATAAAGTGCTGACAGATGTGGCCGAAAAACGCCTCATGGCAATCAAGGAATTTACTGAACTCGGATCCGGGTTTAAAATCGCCATGCGTGATTTGACGATTCGTGGAGCCGGGAATCTGCTCGGTTCACAGCAGCACGGCTTTATTGACTCGGTAGGTTTCGATCTTTATTCCCAAATGTTGGAAGAAGCAATTGAAGAACGCCAGAGCGGCATCAAAAAAGAACCGGTTCAGGAAATCGAAATTTCGCTGGATATTGATGCCTATATTCCCGATTCCTACATCAGCGACGGCTATCAGAAGATCCAGATGTACAAACGGGTCAAAGGCATCGACGACGTTGAAGAAGTTTCGGAACTGCAGGACGAATTGATTGACCGTTTTGGCGATATGCCGCTTGAAACAGACCGTCTCCTGCGAATCGCTCTTATGAAAGTATGGGGCCGGCAGGTGGGCGTCGAATCGATTAAACAAAATGGCAAAAGCATCGGCATTAAGCTCAGTGAAAAAGGCACCGCAGCTGTCAATGGCGGCAAGCTGGTTGAAGAATCGGCGACTTACGGACGTGCGGTCGGTTTCAAGATGACCGGCCAGCAGCTCGTCATGGCAATCGATGAAAATAAAACTGCCAAACACCATCCGTTCGATGTTCTGGAAGGCATGATGAAATTATTGCCGGAATCTCTCCGGGAAGTGGAAACGACAAATTAAAAGGATAGATGGAATGGGTGAATCCGGTTGAACACAGAAGGTGCGATGAAATCATTTATGAAAGGCGCGGTCCTTTTGACATTGGCCGGGCTGATTGTGAAAATTCTCAGTGCGGTTTATCGGGTCCCATTCCAAAATATGGTCGGGGACCGGGGCTTCTATATTTACCAGCAGGTCTATCCGTTTATCGCGGTTTTCGGAATCTGGACGTCTTATGGATTTGCGGTCGCTGTTTCCAAAATGCTGGCGGATTCGCGTGTGCAGGAGCATCGCGCCATTTTCCGAATCGCTTTCTGGGTGATTGCCGGAATTTCGCTGCTGATATTCGCCCTTCTCTTTTTTGGCGCGGATCTTCTAGCGGCATGGATGGGCGACATTCAGTTAAGCAAATTATTGAAAGTCGGTTCTTTTGCCGTTTTGCTGATGGCACCCCTTGCGGTGATGAAGGGTTCTTTCCAGGCAGGCGGCCAAATGCAGCCTGTCGCTTATGCGCAGGTCATCGAGCAGTCCATCCGGGTGGCAGTCATTCTGCTGGGCACCTGGATTGTGATCACGCAAGGTTTCTCCCTTTACACAGCGGGACAGACGGCTATGCTTGGCGCAGTGGTGGGGGAACTGGCGGCTGTTGTCCTATTGCTTTATTATTTCAATAAACACGTATTCCAACATTCGGAACCGGCAGCGGTCCCTTTATGGCCTACTATGAAAAAAATGCTGGCAATCAGTCTGAGTGTCAGCATGAGTTCGTTGATCCTGTTGATTTTTCAGATGGCGGATTCGTTCAGTGTCTTCCGCCTGCTTGAAGCCAGTGGACTCGGAAGACTCGCGGCAATGGAGCAAAAAGGCATTTACGACCGCGGCCAGCCGCTTGCCCAGTTCGGTCTGCTAGTGGCAACTTCACTGGCGCTGTCGATTGTGCCTTTGGTTGCGCAGATGCAGCGCAAAAAAAACGGACGGTCGGCTGAACTCTACGCTAAACTGGCATACCGGATTTCCCTGCTATTTGCCATTGCTGCCGCAGCCGGCCTGACTTTTGTCATGCCTTACGTCAATGAAATGCTGTTTCAGACACGAGAACAATCAGTCGCACTCATCGTTTTCAGCTGGCAGATTGTCTGGATGTCCCTGCTGCTCATTCTGACGGCCTTGCTTCATGGCATCGGAAGGGTTCGGATGCCTGCGCTCTTAATGGCTGGCGGCTTGGCAGTGAAAGTCGTCGGCAACTGGCTGCTTGTTCCCGTTTACGGAGTTATGGGCGCCGCTTTGGCAGGGAATTTGGGTCTTGCTTTTATTATTGGTGGACTGGTGATTTACTTTAAAAAAGTTTGGCCACTTCAATTTGCGCCGCTGCGTTTTTATGGCTGGATCTTTATCGCCTCAACTGCAATGGGCGCAGCGGTGCTCGGCTGGGCGATTTTTGCGGACTGGACGCTGTTCGATCCATTGCCAAGCCGTTTAGCTGCGGCAGCAACGGCGCTGACAGCAGTTCCGCTCGGTGCAGCAGTGTTCCTGTTAGTGATTGCTAAAAGCCGAATCATTACAGAAAAGCAATGGTATATCATGCCGTTCGGCCGGAAAATGGCTAAGCTTCAATTAGCCGTCAATTCAAAGAAAAAAGGTGATAGACGATGAATACGATCCATATCATCGGACTCGGCGCTGGCGATCTTGACCAGCTGCCGCTCGGTGTCTATAAAAAATTGAAAAAAGCTGATCGCTTATATGTGCGGACGGCAGACCATCCGGTACTCGCTGAATTGGCGCAGGAAGGCCTCGCTTACACCAGTTTTGATGAAATATATGAAAAGCACGAGGAATTCGCACCCGTTTATCAGGAAATTGCCGATACACTGCTTCAGCTGTCGGCAGAAGGGCCGATTGTCTATGCAGTCCCGGGCCATCCGCTTGTTGCGGAACAAACCGTGCAGCATCTGATCCAAGCTGAAGATGCAGGCAAATGCCAATTAATGATCGAAGGCGGCAGCAGTTTTCTCGATTCGATATTCGGTGCTCTTCGCATCGATCCGATCGACGGGTTTCAATTGGTCGATGGCACAACGATGGAAAGCGATCGTTTGAATATGACCCAGCACATTCTAATCGCCCAGATTTACGACACATTCAGCGCTTCGGAAGCCAAACTGACGCTGATGGAAAAATATCCGGACGATTATCCGGTGACAATTGTAACTGCTGCCGGATCGTCACAGGAAAAACTGCAGACGGTTCCGTTGCACGAACTTGACCATGCCGCTGAAATCGATAATCTGACGACGGTTTATGTGCCGCCGTCAATCGACCGGCAGGAACGGTTGAAGGAATGGCAGACGTTCCGCTCAGTGATTGCGACACTCCGCAGTCCTCAAGGCTGTCCGTGGGACCGTGAGCAGACACATGAAAGTCTGATGCCGTATCTACTGGAAGAAGCGCATGAACTGCTGCAGGCTATTGAAGAACAGGATGACGACGCAATTGCCGAAGAACTGGGCGATGTTTTATTGCAGATTTTCCTGCACGCCCAAATCGGACAGGACAATGGTTATTTCCAGCTCGAAGATGTGCTTGAGTCGATCAGCGCCAAAATGATCCGTCGCCATCCGCATGTTTTCGGCGATATTGAAGTCGCTGGCTCAGATGAAGTCGTCAGCAATTGGCAAGCAATCAAAGCGGAGGAAAAACCAGTGGCTGATTCTTTACTCGAAGGGCAGGAGCGCTTCAGTTCGTCACTTACGACCTCTTATAATTACCAGAAACGAGCGGCGAAAGTTGGCTTCACCTGGTCGGATGCTGATGGTGCCTGGGAGAAGTTCGCAGAAGAGCTGCAGGAATTCCGGGATGAGCTGGCGAATGGTTCCAAAGAAGAGCAGCTCGACGAACTGGGAGATCTGCTGTTCACACTCGTGAACATTGCGAGATTTTATGATTTATCGCCGGAACAGGCAATGGTGCAGGCCAACCGGAAGTTCCGCAGCCGATTCGGTTTTGTGGAGAAAAAAGTGGCAGAAGGCACCGGCAAGTTCAGTGATTACACATTGGAACAGCTCGATGAGTTTTGGAACAGCGCCAAATTATTGGCAAGAAAGGGAGAATAATTATGCGTCTCGATAAATTTCTGAAAGTTTCCCGGCTGATCAAACGCCGGACATTGGCAAAACAAGTGGCAGACCAAGGCCGTATCACCGTAAACGGCAATAAAGCCAAAGCGAGTTCCGTTATCAAAGAGAATGATGAACTGCAGATCCGTTTCGGCCAAAAGGTTGTAACGGTGCGGGTGGATATGCTGAAAGAGAATGTACGGAAAGAAGAAACCGTCAACATGTATACGATATTAAATGAAGAAAAGCTGGAAAAAATAGAACCTGAGTTCATTGATGACGAAGCGTAAAGGCTTTATTTTCCCAAAAATGAAAAAACCCCCTTATAAAAGAAAGGGTTTTCAGGTATAATGGCAACAACGTAAGCAAAGGGGGAAACAAGTCATGAGTTTGAAGAAAGAAAAGACCAACGCCACTCCGGAAGTCGCTTCAATACGAAATGACTATGTCCGCTCCGTGGAACGGAAAGAAAAAAGGCAGCTGGCACACAAAGTGCGGTTGTTCAGAAGACTGGCCGTTTTCGGCATCGTTGTCTTATTGGCAACAATATGGATTGGCACGACCATCTATGCGCAGTCTCAAACAATGGCTGAAAAAGAACAATTGCGTGAAGAAGCGCAGATTGCATTGAAGGAAGTCAAAAAAGAGCAGGCCCAGTTGGAAGAGCAAATCATTCTGTTGAATGACGATGAATATTTGGCGAAGTTGGCCAAAAAAGAATTGTTTGTTTCAGAACAAGGTGAAATTATTTTCACAATACCTGAAAAGTGAAGAAAAACCACGTGAAAAAGAGTCGTCAGTTGACACTCTTTTTTTCATGGTTATAATTATAAGTGTGACGGAAAACAGCCATCACAACTAAATGGCTTTTAATAGTCATCTTAATTTTTAAGGAGGAGCATTTTTTTTATGTCGATTGAAGTAGGCAGCAAGTTAGAAGGTAAAGTAACAGGTATTACAAATTTTGGAGCGTTCGTTCAGCTTCCAACTGGTGCAACAGGCCTCGTGCATATTAGTGAAGTCGCCGACAACTATGTAAAAGATATTAACGATCATTTAAAAGTTGGAGAAATGGTGGAAGTAAAAGTGATGAATGTGGAAGCTGACGGCAAAATCGGCCTTTCCATTCGCAAAGCGAAACCACAGCCAGCCGGCGCAACAGATCGACCACAACGCCCACGTCCAAGCAACCGTTCGTTTGATCGTGCACCTAAAGAGAACTTTGAAACAAAAATGGCGAAGTTCCTGAAGGACAGCGAAGAAAATATGACGACATTGAAACGCGCTACAGAATCCAAGCGCGGTGGCCGAGGCGCAAAAAGAGGCTAACTTGCTAGCTGTTTTAATGGCATGGAAAGATGCTTCAGCGCAGCTGAACCATAATGATAAAGGAACGCTTCTCTAACCGAGAAGCGTTTTTTTATAATAAATTCCAGGCAGTATGTGAAGGCAATCGGCAATTATTGATAGCTGATAAAGTATACGAAACGTATTGAAGTGAAGATCAAGGAGTTTCTGGCATCAAAAAACCTAAAAAAATAAGCGTCCCTGAGAAAGGGACGCTTATTTCTATAAGATGGCGGCAGAGGGGATCGAACCCCCGACCTCACGGGTATGAACCGTACGCTCTAGCCAGCTGAGCTACGCCGCCTTGTTGAAACGGACATTTCATATCATACTATCGATACAACTCTAAGTCAATCCGGATTTGAAAAAAATTTGCTGTTCGATTCAAAATAGAAAGCGTACCGCGAGAATAGGGGGAAACAAGTGAACAGTTTCAATCAACAAATGGCAGATTATATAACTAAACATAAACTGCTGGAGTCGGGTGATCATGTACTTCTTGGCTGTTCTGGGGGAATCGATTCCATGGTGCTGCTGCATTATTTGAAATCCCAAGAAGCCATATTCGGAATCCGTGTTGAAGCCGTCCATGTCAACCATATGCTGCGCGGTGATGAATCCATTGGCGACCGGCTGTTTACGGAAAGTATTTGCCATCAATGGAATATTCCTTGCCACAGCAGGGACATTCCTATTCCGTCGATTCTCGAAGCTGCCGGCGGCAACAAGCAGCATGTCTGTCGCCAGGAGCGGTACAGTTATTTCGAGGAAGTGATGGAGCAAACGGGCGCTTCGAAATTTGCTACAGCTCATCATGCAGACGACCAGCTCGAAACCATACTGATGTCGGGTTTACGCGGGACGCTTCAGTCTGGCTCGTTCGGTATGCCTTCGAGCCGACCATTTGGCAAGGGCGTGCTGATCCGTCCCCAACTGGCTGTTACGAAACAGGAGATAGCCGATTATGCGATTGAACACACAATTCCTTACAGAGAAGATCCCAGCAATGCCGAAAACATCTATACCCGGAACCGAATTAGAAAAAATGTCGTACCGCAATTAAAAAAAGAAAACGCTGACGTATCGAAACAGTTTGTCGAATTATCCGAAAGCCTCCAGGAAGACCAGAAGTTTCTCATGGAATTGGCTCAGGAGAAATTGAATTCGCTTGTTTCTTCAATAAACCAGGAAAACGTATTGTCAGCCGAAAGATTCAGATCCCATGCATCTGCTTTACAAAAAAGAATGGTTCTACTACTATTAAACTATCTATATGGTGGCGAGCAAGTGATTATCACGAGACAACTTGCCGACCAAGTGCAGGAAACGATGCAGAGTTCTTCTGGTACCGTTTTGCTGCATTTGCCGCACGATTATACGATGATTCGGCAATATGATCATGTTTTATTCAGTCGCCGCGACTTGGAAACCGCTTCTGAAGAATTCAATTCGCCGATCACGGGTGAATGGTCTGAAGCGGTGAATAATTTTCGTTACAAACTGAGTTCTGTGCAGCATTCCATGGAAGATGAAGGTTCCGTTGCCTGGTATTTCTCAGAACTGGGTGAGCCGCAGCTGCATATCCGCAGCCGGCTGCCGGGTGATCGCATCGATTTGCCCGGAATGGTCCATTCCAAAAAAATTGCCAGGCTGATGATTGACGAGAAAGTTCCATCCCTTTTACGGAAGGAATGGCCAGTCATCACCGACAGCAACGGCAAAGTTTTACTGGTGCCGGGTTTGCGCCCGTCACTGCATATCAGCCGTTCCCGGCGTCCAGAGGATAATTGGATGTTGTTGGAACAACAATGTAAAGATCGCGAAAGCGAATTATAGGAGGCCCACTTATGTTACAGAAAGACATCGAAGAAATATTGATCTCTGAGGAACGGCTTCAGGAAAAAGCCCGTGAACTTGGAGCAACCTTAACCAATGATTACAAAGATAAATATCCTTTGGCAATCGGCGTGTTGAAAGGCGCAATGCCATTTATGGGAGATTTGATGAAGCGTTTTGACGGCTATGTCGAAATGGATTTCATGGATGTTTCAAGCTATGGCAATGCCACTGTTTCTTCCGGGGAAGTAAAAATCGTCAAAGACCTTAACGCCAGTGTGGAAGGGCGCGATCTGCTGATCATTGAGGATATCATCGACAGTGGCCTGACGCTAAGCTACTTGGTGGACCTCTTCAAATACCGTAAAGCGAACTCGATTAAAATCGTTACTTTGCTCGACAAGCCAAGCGGACGGAAAGTGGATTTAAAAGCTGATTATATCGGTTTTGAAGTACCGGATGCTTTTGTTGTAGGGTAT
>CAZGMW010000049.1:0-5591 GCA_964526895.1 uncultured Planococcus sp.
TGTTCTTCGCGAAAGCACGGAAAAACCGCGCCGACGATGTGGAGACCGTAGTTGCGGTGGATTGATTTGGAATAAAATAGGACAGTTATATTGCCACACCTTATGCTTTAGCATGAGGTGTGGCTTTTCTATTTTGTTCATTTGAGTTTATTGCAAGGAACTGTGAATCAAAGCTCCGACTGTTTCTCGTATTTTCTCATTTTCTGCAGAAGCATAATAAAGAGGAAAATATAAAGAACGGTTACCGCCGTTACCAGCACAAGTACGAATACGGAGAAAAAGTTGGGTTCCCACGTACTGAGCATGCCAACCTGCGCCACTAGCATAAAGATGAAAATGGTAAGGTAAAACTTCATCATCCGCTTGTACATTGCTTTGATAGAGGACGGATCGGAGTAGATGCGATTGTCGCCAATGACGTTTTTGTCGGCACGGAAATAATGGTATTGCTGTATTTCGGTATAGACATGTTCCCAGCCGGCCTGTTTATACAGCTCGAAATATTCGTCGTCCGCTGCCTGAAAATCCGCCTGATAAATATACGATTTGCTGTGGTCTTCTTCAAAATGATAGATGAACCAACTGTATTTAAAGAATTGGAAACCTTTCGCGGACATTTCTGTCAGCCATTCTTCTTCTTTATCGATATCGTTTGCGAGCGATATCTTAAACTTCTTTAACGTTTTCATTTTTTTCCGCTCCTTTCAAAATGTCATCGCTAATTGTCAGCATTTTTTTGAATCGCTCGTATTCGTGTTGGAAACTGGAATGCCCTTCATCGGTCAGCCGATAGATTTTCTTCTGTCGGCTTTCTGTTTCAGCCACAACAAGCTCGATGAGATTTTGTTTTTGAAGATTGGTCAGCACACCATAGAGGGTGCCGGGGGCAAGAACAATGTCGCCGCCGCTGTATTCTTCTATTTTTTTGATAATGCCATAACCGTGCATAGCCTCTTTTGCTAACGCCAATAAAACCAGGTAGGTGGACTCGGACAGGGATTGCATTGGATCACCTCTTCTTTATATCGTCGCCCGATATATCGTTACTCATAGTATAGGTAGCGATATATCGAGTGTCAAGGTATTGTTTGGATTTTATTGAATAAAAGATGAGTAGGTTTATAATAGATGTGGAATAGACAAGTATAAGAAAATGATAAGTCAGGAGGAATTTCATGAACGGGCAATTTTTCAAAAACAGTCTGCACGGAGAAGGAGCGAATTTCGATACGGCGAAGGTTTTTGACGGGCTGGACTGGCAACAGGCGGGGGATAAATCCGGGAATTTCCCGCATACGGTTTGGGAGTTATTGTTCCATATGAATTATTGGCAGGATTTCATGCTGGATCTGTTGAACGGACAGACGCCGAAAAGCCAAAATCCCGATGAGGAATCATGGCCGCATTCTCCGTCGCCAGAGAGCGAAGATCAATGGGATTCGGCTATTGCCTATTATCTGAAAGGATTGCAGGAAGCCGAGCAGGAAGCGGAGAAAGACTTATCGGAACAAGTGGTTGCCGGTCGGGAAGATACCCGCGCCGATTATCTGCAGACGATTGTACTCCACAATACGTATCATGCGGGGCAAGTGGTCTTTGCACGGAAAATCATGGGAGACTGGCCGCCGAACTGACAACTGCAAACAGACTCGACTATTATAAAAAGTGACTTCTTGGGCATGATTCCGATATTCCACCGGACTCATGTCTTTTTTTATAGGTTTTATGCGAATCACCTAACTCATTCCAATCGGGAAACCATACGGCCGGTGCAGCGTCATTTTAAGAAATAGGTTCGAAGATGATTTACAGGGAAATTAAAATAAAAATTAATATAGAAGACTGTCACAAAATCATTGAATCCGGTGTCTATATATTGAGTGCGCATGAGAGGAGGGACCGGATGATGAAGGAGGCGGCAGATTTGACGGAAAATCTGTCTAATAAAGAAGAGTTTCAGGTTTTATTCAAACAGTATTATCCGCTAGTCGTCCGGAAAGTGATGATCATCATGAAAGACCAGTCCCTCGCAGAAGATATTGCGCAGGAGGTTTTTGTAAAACTGTATTATACGGACCGGGCAACCATCGACAATCTGTCAGGCTGGCTGACGAAAGTCGCTGTCAATACCGCCTATAACCATATTCGGACCGAACAGCGCCATCTGGCACGAAATGAAAAACAGGGCCAGGTTGAACAGGAGTGGACCGGTTCTATTGAAGAGAGTTACGTGAAGCATGAGGAACTTGAAGAGGTGCAGAAAACGTTGATGCGTCTATCAGAGCGGGACCGGGATTTGCTGATCATGAAGTTTTCAGGATTCAGCTATGAGGAGATCGCGGACAGCAAAGGCTTGGAGAAGACGTCGATTGGTGCATTGCTCGCCAGGGCGAAAAGCCGCTTTAAAAAAACTTATATGGAGGAAAGGACAGATAAGGAATGACTTGTCATGATATCGGTACGCTGCAGGCTTATTTGGACGGAGAAGTCAGCCGGGATGAGAAAAAAGAGATTATGAAGCATTTGGAAAACTGCGCATCATGCCGAGCCACTGTCAATGAATTGCAAAGCCTCCAAGCTTTTTGCGAAGACACCATAGACGTGAAGGGTGCACCAGTTAATGTAGAGCAGGCATGGGCGAGGTTCGAAGAGAATCTGCAAACGGCAGGCAAACCGAAAGCATCACACATGAAAAAAACAGAAACAGGAAAGGGATGGAGATCGTTGAAAACCAAAACAAAACGAATCATCGTTTCAGGCGTCGCGGCAGCTGCTATTTTCAGTTCGCTTGCCATTCCCCAGGTTCAAGTTGGCGCGAATCAGTTTTTATCGCTGTTCCGAGTCGATCAGTTTGAGATGGTGCAGCTGACGCAAACGGATCTGGAGCAAGTCGAAAACTGGGTAAGTGAATTTGAATCAGGTGAAATCGATTTGAAAGGGCTTGGAAAACTGGAACGGTCGGTAGGAGAAGGTGAACTCCTGCAATTCGCAACGATCCAAGCAGCCGAAGAAGCGGGCTATTCGGTTCCGGAACTGGCTGGTTCAGGGGTTACAGATGTTGAAGTAATGCCGCCTCAGACCATCACTTTCACATTGGATGTTGAAAAAGCGAATCAATTATTGACTCAACTGGGAGCCGACCAGCAATTTGACATGGCATTGGACGGCAAGCCGTTCTCTGTATCGATTTTCGAAACGCTGAGAGCGAGTTATCTTATAGACGGCGGACAAGTGTCTTATGTAAGCACGAAATCTCCGGAAATTAATGTTCCGGATGGCACTTCCATTTCTGAGTTGCGGGATACGCTGTTGTCACTGCCATTTCTGCCAGAGAATGTGAAAAACCAGCTCGCGAACATTTCTGATTTTGAAACGACATTGCCGGTTCCTGCTGTGACGACAGATGAAGCCCAAGTGAGTGAAGTCCAGGTAAACGGAACTGAAGGATTTACATTTGTCAGCGAAGGCGAATCATCGATCGTATGGAAAGAAGATGCCGAGCTGCAAATGATCATGGTCGAATCAAACATGAGTTCAGAGCAATTGCTTGAATTGGCAGCACAAGTAAAATAATACGGAAAGTTCAGGGCGGCAGTTTACGCTCTGGACTTTTTATCATGACGACGGAGGGGCGCAATGGAAGTTATACAGACGAACGCATTGACAAAAACCTATAACGGAAAAGGCGGCATTTCAGATGTGACGCTGTCGATTGGCGAAGGGACCATCTACGGGTTTTTGGGGCCGAATGGCTCTGGAAAAAGTACATTCGTCCGCACATTGCTCGGGTTGCTGCAGCCGACGAGCGGAGAAGGATTTATCCTCGGTGAACCAATCGGCACACTGAAATCCCGGGAACAGGTGGGTTATTTGCCGGAACTGTTCCGCTATCCGGATTGGCTGACGGGCAGAAAATTACTGGAACGCCATGCGGAATTGTGTAAAATACCCGTCCGGCAACGAAATAAACGGATTGAAGAAGTGATCGAACTCGTCGGAATGACCGGCAGGGAAAGTGGGAAGATCAGCGGATTTTCAAAAGGGATGTCGCAGCGGATCGGCCTTGCCTGTGCAATCTTGAATGATCCCAAGGTCATTTTCCTCGACGAGCCCACATCCGCACTCGATCCGATCGGTCGAAAAGATGTACGCGATCTTATGGTGTATTTGCGGGACGCGGGAAAAACCGTATTTTTGAACAGCCATTTATTGCATGAAGTGGAATCGGTATGTGATCATGTGTCGATCATTCACGAAGGCGATATGATTGTGCAGGGGCCGTGGCGGGAATTGATGCGGATCGAAGCACAAATTGAAATTGTGACCGATCATCCGGCAGAGGTGCAGTGGCCGGCGTTTGTGGTCCATCACCAGAAACTGAAGCAGGAAGGGACAAGAACGCGGTGGAACATTCAGTTCGGCAATGATGAAGATATTCCGCGAATCATCCATTTCTTATCCGAGCACCGAATCGCGGTGTATGAGGTTCAGCCGATCACGCCTCATCTGGAGGATGTGTTCATGCACTGGGTGAATCGGAAAAAGGGGAACGTCTATGTGGACAATCAGTAAAATAACCATACACGAAATCATATCCAAACGGATTTTCTTATTTACGCTCATCATGACCGTGGTCTTCCTGAGCCTTTACGGAACAGCCATCTATTTTGCCGGAAAAGAAACGCCAAATGTTGAGCCGGGTGCTTTCGAAGGACCGCAAGCGGTGTTGATGCAGCAGTTTGTAGCCTCCCAAATGCTGGGGGCCGGACTCTATTTTTCATCATTCATCGCCTCTCTGCTGGCGATCATGTCGAGTGTGAGCTCGATTTCCAGTGAAGTCGCAAATCATCAAATCGACACCTGGCTGATGCGTCCGATTTCAAGAGCGCAGTTTGTGCTGGGTAAATTTATCGGCTTGACGGTGTTGATGATGGCTTATGTCGTTGCGCTGTTTTTCAGCGTCATTGGAATCCATCAGGGAGTCGGCGTCGACTGGATGGCGCTCAACATCGATCCGGTCCAGATGATCAAAGCGGCGAGTGTGTTTGCCATTCAGCCATTTGTGCTGATCGCGTTCGGCACGCTCCTGAGTACAAGGATGAGCACGCTGAACGCTGGCATCATCTCGATCGTTCTCTACGGAGCCGCTTTTATCGCTGGATTCATCGAACAATTCGGTGCTGTACTCGAAAAAACGGCGCTGGTCAATATCGGCATCATCATGAGTCTCATTTACCCGGTTGACGCCATTTACCGCAAAATGACGATGATGCTGTTCGACACGGCGGACAATCCGGTGGCCATTGCTCAAGGCGGTCTCTTCACCAGCGTTTCCAGCCCGAGCAGTTTCCTGATCGGTTATGCGGTACTTTACGGCATCGGGATGCTGGTTTTCGCCATTTACAGCTTCAAGAATCGGGACGTCTAAAGCAAACGGAATTTCATAATGAAAAATGCCGGCTCCGGTAGATGATCCTGGAGCCGGCATTTTCGTTTGAGATTAATCGATGATGACGTCTTTTCCTTGTTCACGCAGCTCCTTTAACGAATTGAACATGTGATCAATCTGTTCATCAGAATGGCGTTCCCAG
>CAZGMW010000049.1:5691-8793 GCA_964526895.1 uncultured Planococcus sp.
CTCCTTTAACGAATTGAACATGTGATCAATCTGTTCATCAGAATGGCGTTCCCAGTTTCCCAGTTCAGCAATAATCTGGAGAGGCATCTTGGAGCGGTACGAACGTGTCGGATTGCCGGGGAAGCGCTTGTCTGTCAGGTTGGGGTCATTCTCAAATTCCCCTTCCGGCTCCACAAGGTAGATTCTTTCCTGCGCGTCGCCGGCTGCCAGTTCAGCTCCCCATTTGGCGGCTTCTAATGTCGCGGTGAAATAGATGTAATTCGATTTTCTGTCCTGATAGTTGGATGGGTTTTGCGCTTTTAGTAAATCGCCGATCTTCAATTCGGCTTTCGTACCGTGAAAAAAAGGGCCCTGGTCCAAGACGTTTTCTTGTTCATTCATACTGATTCGCCTCCTGATCGATTCATTTGGTATGTAATAGTATAGGACAGCTGTTCGGGGAAAAGTAGTCTGTTAATCATTTTTTGTTGGGTGTATAATGATAGTAGAGAGAAGCATAATGCAACCCGCTACCGTTCACCACGGATGGCGGGTTTTTTCTTGCTTATTGTTAAATAATGGATGTTCTGATAAGCTAATAAAAATAGAAAATATTACGAATTGAAGGAGACTGAATCATGTCGAATCTTTCCCTGGCTGAAGCCGTAAAGCTGAAAAGTGTATTGGCAAAGCGCATTCATGAATTGGAAGAAGAAATGGACCGTGTCGCATTTGTGGATATTGAAAAAGGAAGCAAAAAGCCGAAACAGCAACGCACTCTTTCAAAGGTTGAAGAAGAGATTGATGAGATTCGGACAGATTTTCGGCTTTTGGACAAATTGATGTACCGCGCCAATTATGAAAACGAAGTGGAGTTCAACGGTGAAAATCTGACGATTGTGGAAGCGATCGAACTGGCGACTCAATTACGTGCCAAAGCACGGAAATGCAAAGGGTTCGGGACAGCAGTGAAAGAAGAGCATCAATACGGCTACGGAGAAAGTGTACCGGTCGTCCGGCTGGCGATGTTCGAGCCGGAGGAATACCGCGTGAAAGCTGTGGAGTTGGAACGCCAGGCAAATCGTCTATCCAATGCCATCAATACAAAAAACTATTCAATCGTTCTGGATTTCGACAGCGAGAAATATTTCTGATCCTTGGCGTGGTGAGACTCCACTCCAAGGCATGGAAGGAATCCTTATTGTACTTCGGTGCAACCAATCTAATGGCCAATGGCAAACCGATGACCCATGACCCATTACGATGTTACCTGTTACCGATGACCAACTAAGAGCAAACGACGGTCGATGACCATTTTGTTATGTTTCATTTTCCTTCCATGGATCCTCCTGCTTTCGGGCAGGGGGATTTTTTATCGTTCAACAGCAAAAAACGCCGGCAGCTCCAATTGAGAGCTGCCGGCGAAACAAATGATTATTTTTTTGTGTTGTCTACAAATGCCCCGTATTGGCGGCGTTGATGCTGGACCGA
Organism: uncultured Planococcus sp.; assembly: GCA_964526895.1. Classification (GTDB taxonomy): domain Bacteria; phylum Bacillota; class Bacilli; order Bacillales_A; family Planococcaceae; genus Planococcus. Next base: position 7,162 of record CAZGMW010000049.1, read on the forward strand.
CAACCATTTCAGCGTAGTGAATTCTTCCAGGACCCATTCGCCGTTAAAGCGGCCGAGGCCGGAATCTTTCTCGCCGCCAAACGGCATATGTGCTTCGTCATTGACCGGCTGGTCGTTGACGTGGATCATGCCTGTGTGGATTTGATGGGCAATATTCGTTCCGTGTTCGATATTTCCTGAATGGACAGCTCCGCTCAATCCGAACGGATAAGCATTTGCCATTTCCACTGCTTCTGCATCACTGCTGAAAGGAATCAAAATCGCGACAGGCCCGAAGATTTCATTTTCCGCAAGCGGCATGTCATTCGTGACTCCTGTCAGTACAGTCGGCTCAAGCAGATTGCCATCAGCTTTGCCGCCAAGCCGCACTTTAGCACCTTTTTCAACACTTGCGTCAATTTCTTTGAGAATGCGGTCAACCTGATCGCGGTTGATCAACGGTCCCACTTGCGTATCTTTTTCTGCGGGATTGCCGAACTTCAGTTTTCCGGCGCGTTCGATAAATTGTTCTGCAAATTTCTCGTAAATGGAATCATGCACAAAAATACGGTTGATGGACATGCAGATTTGGCCCTGGTGATAGAATTTGCCGAACAAAGCCGAATCCACCGCCTGATCGATATCCGCATCATCCAGTACGATGAAATTATTATTGCCGCCGAGTTCCAATGCGGTTTTTTTCAAAGCGCCACCGGCCAGTTCGCCGATGTGTTTGCCGACTGGCGTTGAACCTGTAAACGATATCAATCGCGGTGTCGGGTGGGTAACAATATCATCGCCGATTTCAGAACCGCGTCCAACGACCACGTTCAATAAGCCCTTTGGCAGTCCAGCCGCTTCAAAAATACTGGCAAACAGCAATCCGCCGGTTACAGGTGTATCGGTTGCCGGTTTGATGACGACCGCATTTCCGGTTGCAAGCGCCGGTGCTATGGAGCGGATGGCCAGATGGAAAGGGAAATTCCACGGACTGATGATGCCGATGACACCAAGCGGGCTGCGATAGACACGGTTCTCTTTTCCAGCCTGCTGAGATGGCAGGATTTTACCTTCCATGCGATAAGGGAAAGAAGCGGCTTCTTTCATTATATTAAGCGAAGCCCCGAACTCGACTGTCGCTTTGATCACAGTACTGCCTGCTTCTTTCACCAGCCAGTCGATGATGGTTTCTTTGTTTTCCTGCATAACTTCTATTGCCTTTTCGATGACTGCACGCTTATTTTGCGGCAGTTCTTCCGACCAGCTCAGCTGGGCAGCCGCCGCCGCTTTATAAGCAGCATCCAGATCATTTTTGTCGGCAGCCTGCGTAGTTACCAGTTCTTCTCCTGTATAAGGATTGGTATCTTTCATCATACTGTCGCTCGAACCTTTGATCCATTCCCCGTTAATGTATATCTTCGAAAAATCTGTTTTCACTCAGAACGACTCCATTCATTTATTATTTACGTCCGACAGCTAAACTTTGTCTTGAATCTTTACCCGCTGAGTCTGCCGCGTTAAACAATCGCTTGGTGGATGCCGTCAGATATGTGGACGAAAAAACATGACCGGAAAATCTCCAGTCATGCCGTTTTTTGTATACAGTAGGGTCTATCCATTTAGAAATTAAACAACTAGTGTTTTACATAATTA
>CAZGMW010000050.1:0-6600 GCA_964526895.1 uncultured Planococcus sp.
TCCGGATCCGTCAACACCGGCAACTCTTCCGGTGTACTCGCAGGTACAACTGGATCCGTATCATTACCGTTAAGATTCAATACGAGAAAAGTGGTGGCCACTATCAGAAGCAACATCATGACTGCGGCATATTTCAAAGCAGCAAAACGATTCACTGGACGCTCCTCCTTTTTCATATCGCTCAGAATTTTCCGCTTCAGCGGTTCTTTGAAGCGAGGTGATTCACCGACAAATTCATCCAGGTCACGTTTGAATTTATTCATCCTGCATCCCCTCCCATTCTTTCAAATCCACTTTTTCGCGCAATAAATCCTTTGCCCGCCGCAGCCTCGTTTTGACTGTGTTTTCCGAGCAGTTCAGCAGCTCGCTGATTTCCTTCGACGTGAATTCCTGGTAATAGAACAGCAGGATCACTTCCCTGTATTTCACCGGAAGCTCAAGGATTTTATTCGTGAGATTGCCCCGATCTGTATGTTGTTCCAGAGTCTCCTCGGGAGATTTGCCCGAAGAAATCAAACCGCTGATTCCATTCGAGAATAACGAGCGTTTGTTTTTCCAGCTCCGCAAATGATCATGGCATTTATTGACGGTAATTTTCGATAAATAGGTTTTCAGGGAAGCGCGGTTGTCGAACTGGGCGGATTTGCGATAGAAGTTGATAAACGTTTCCTGCATGATGTCTTCGGCCGTCGCCCAGTCCTTCACGTAGAAATAAGCCAGCCGGATCAAATATTCACCGTGGCTGTCCATGATCCCTTTCATCTCTTCATCGGTCAGTTTCGTGTAGTCATGCACCGGCATACGCCCCCCTTCCTTCCTGAACACCCAATAGACGCAAGTTTTCTGATAATAGTTTCGTTTTTTCAAGTATAGGTGAAAATGAGGCAACGTGGTTTTTTAAATCTTATGATAAGCTTAAACACATGGGATATTATGTAATAAAAAAAGGGAGTGTGACTATGAATCATTTTGTCGTCGGAGAATCGGCTGCCCGCTCTTTAAAGCTGGCTTTTCGAGGGAAGAATCATCAGATTTACCCCTTGTCGCTTGATCTTTCTGTGGGACCGATTGCGGCAATCCACGAAGAAAGAGGCATCCAGCGCCATGTGGACTGGCTCAGATCTTCATTTACTTTCGAAGATGATTATTTCGGGCATCAGGAAAAAACGTACCGGCAGACTTTAAGGAAAATAAAAAGTTTGAAAGACGGCGACCAGGCAACGATCTGGACGAGTGATAATGCAGCGGAGCAAATTGGACTGCGCCTCGTTTGTTTTCTTATGGCAAGTAAAAAGGTAGAGCTGTCCGTCGTCAACACCGCTGAAGCGATGAATGAATTGATGAGAGATTCGGACATTGAGGTTGAAATCCGACATTCAGGGGAATGCAACGGAAAGCAAATGGCTCACTTTTTTAAGCATTCGAGAACGCGGTTGCCGAAAGCTGAAACGGTCGCTTTAGCTGAAGAAATGTCGAAATTGCTGTCGAGTACGAGTCTGCTGCGGTCGTGGAAAAACGGGAAAATTCTGGACGCCGAAGAGACGCGGGACGATTCTTTCATTTTGAAGCGTGTGCGCGGGCAAAAAGAAAAGAACTTGGATGACGGTTTCGTCAAGGCGACTCGAGTTGTCGGCGAAGTTTTGGGGCATTCCTATCACATCTATTCCGATGCCTGGATCGAGTACCGGCTCCGGTCACTGGTCCATTCTGGAAAGCTGATTTCAAGAGGAGATCTCGGGTCGATGCGAAGTTACGATGTGCGGTTGGCTCATGAAGAGGTTTGACAAAATGCAAAAGGCTTCGCGGATGCGAAGCCTTCTTTTAATGGATTGGAGTTTTTCGCGCCGCGAAAAACATCCGTTTCAGCTCTTTTGACTTTTGGGTGGGGTAAAGCAGAGGGGCATTCTTCAACTTGCGTCGTTTTTCAGGGCGGAAAAATAATACAAAAGACAGAAAAGCATCTTTCCGCGCAAACATGACTGGTTTCCGCGCATACTTGGATCTCTTCCGCGCATTCATATACTTCTTCCGCGCATACTTGCCTTTTTTCCGCGCATACTCCCCTGTCTTTAGCGCATATATTTCAATTCCTAAGAAAACCGACTCAAAAGACACCGCTTCACTCTATTATTTCTATCAAAAAAACCGGCCCGGAAGAGTACCCCCCTGAGCCGGCCGATTTTATTGGATTAAGCCAGCTTCTCTGACTCTCTTTTCTTCTTAACACTGATAACCGCTCCGACTGCAACAATCGCAAGCAATACGCCCCAGAAGATAAGCTTCCATTCTGCTGAGTGGACGAAATCGTATGGCAGGATGCCAAGATTTTTATGCCCCAGCGTCAGGACAGTCAATTTCACGCCGACCCAGCCGACAATGACGAACGCGGTAGTTTCCAGTTGCGGGTAATCCCCTAGCAATTTAACAAATTTATGTGCCGCGAAACGCATGATGATGAGCCCGACCAAACCACCGGCAAGCATGACGCCGAACTGGCCGCCGTTGATGCCGCCGATTTCCATTGAGCCCAGATGAGGCAATGTCATCGCCAAAGCGACTGCCGCAAGCATTGAGTCGATGGCGAAAGCGATGTCCGCCAGCTCCACTTTGAAAACCGTCATCCAGAAACCGGAACCTTTTGTCGACTCAGGCTCAAGCGAATGTGCTTTGCCTTTTCGCTGATCGTAAATGTGCTTGAAGGCGATGAACAACAGGTAAGCCGCTCCCAAAGCCTGGATCTGCCAAACGTCGACCAACAATGTAATCAGGAACAACGCTGCAAAACGGAAAACGAACGCGCCCAATAACCCGTAGAACAACGCTTTCTTCTGCTGCTCTTGCGGCAAGTGCTTAACCATGACCGCCATGACCACCGCATTGTCTGCGGCGAGTAGCCCTTCCAGTGCTACAAGAACCAGCAGCACCCATACATATTCCAATAAAATCGCTTCCATCTTCCAAACCCCCAGCTAATTTTTGCAACAAAAAAGACCCTGCCTAATTAAAGGCAAAGGTCTTGCTAAGCAAAATTAACTGCTATCACAACCGGTGGCTCTTAACCACGTAATGACGACTGTGAAATAGGTTTCCCTATAGCTACTCCCCTTTGACGAATGTCAAAAGTCTATTGAGTTGTACCCTTAGTATAGCATCATTCAATAGAAAACTACAAATTATATTTGTCTGAATTGTGGCAAATTTAAATGAAGCGATTTTTTACCAAGACCATTACGTTCTACTGTATGGTTTGACTCGCAATGTGGTAGGATATTCTTAATTTAAATTGGAGGTGTTTGCATTGGGAAGGACTTGATGAAGATTGGTGAAGTTGCAAAATTGAGCGGAGTGTCCACCAGAACGATTGATTATTACACGACTGCCGGCCTGCTGGCTTTCGAACGTTCTGCAGCCAATTACCGGCTTTATCCGTTCAACGTTCTGCGGACACTCGAACGGATACAAGTACTGAAAAAACAACGCATGTCCATCGCGGAGATCCAGGAAATCATTGGTGCAGGCGAAACGCCGGAAACGGCACAATTGGTTGATGAAGTCATCAGCGAATTCAAAGGGCTGCAGCAAAAGATTGTCCGGCTGGAAGAACAGCTGAAAGATGCTCCATCGCATGCAAAAATGCAAGTGAGCAAAGAACTGACAAATAAGATGGCCGCCATAACGGCACTGCTGGCTTTGCTCCAATAAACCCCGGAGGTGAATCCCTTTTAAAGGGAATATAAGTGGATATAATTACGCTATTGAATTTAGTTTTACTGGTGATCCTGCTTGGTTTGACCGCCTTTTTTGTCGGCGCCGAATTTGCAGTCGTTAAAATCAGGATGTCACGGCTCGATCAATTGATCGCAGAAGGCAATAAAAAAGCCGTAACGGCCAAAAAAGTCGCCGGCAACCTGGATTATTATTTGTCCGCATGCCAATTGGGCATAACGGTTACAGCTCTCGGACTCGGTGCGCTCGGTAAACCGACCGTCGAACGGCTAATGTACCCGATTTTCGAATTTTTTGCCGTGTCGGATGCGATAGCTTCAGCTTCTTCATACGCTATTGCATTCCTGCTGGTTACCTATTTGCACGTAGTGGTTGGAGAGATGGCACCGAAAACACTGGCCATCGAATTTGCAGAAAAGATGTCTTTGCTTCTCGCTCCTCCTCTTTATTGGTTCGGTAAAATCATGAAGCCTTTCATCTGGACATTGAATGGCGCTGCGCGGCTGTTGCTGCGGATGTTCGGCGTCCAGCCTGGTCATGAACAGGCCTATTCGGAAGATGAATTGAAAATCGTCATGGCACAAAGTTTCGAAGGCGGCGCCATCAATGAAACCGAACTTTCGTATATGGAGAATGTTTTTACATTCGACGAACGGGCCGCTAAAGAAATCATGGTTCCCCGTACGGAGCTCGTGACGCTTGATAAAGATATGCCGCTGGAAGAAATCGTCGAGGTACTCGATGAAAATAATTACACACGCTATCCTGTCACGGAAGACGGCGATAAAGACCGCATCATCGGTTTTGTCAGCGCCAAAAAGATGCTGCCGCATATCGTCGCCGGCCGTCCTTGGGAACTTCAGCACTTTGTCCGTGACATGCCGACTATTTTTGAAACGACAGGTTTGCAGTATGCTTTGATGAAAATGCAGAAGGCACGCGTCCACATTGCATTGGTTGCGGATGAATACGGTGGAACTGCCGGGATGATTACCATGGAAGATATTCTCGAGGAGATTGTCGGAGAAATTCGAGATGAATTTGACGCAGATGAAGTACCCGATATCAGCAAAACCAACGATACCGATTACATGATCAACGGCCGGGTGCTGCTGAAAGACCTGGAGGACCGTTTTGGCCTCGAATTTGACGAAGGCGAAGATATCGATACAATCGGCGGCTGGGTTCATTATAAGAGTCTGGGTGAAATTCAAACTGGTGATGTGTTCACGGGTGACAATGGCATCTGGACAGTTATTGAAATGGATCATCAGCAGGTCAAGCAAGTTCTCTACCACCCCAAAACTAAAAACGAATAAATACAATGAGCAAGTATACGGAGGTGAATCCCTCGTTTAAGAGGGAACCATATTGGATGGACAAATAATCATCAATTTACTGCTCGTCGCGCTGATGATACTCGCGACAGCATTCTTTGTCGGAGCTGAATTCGCCATTTTGAAAGTGCGGATGTCCAGAATCGATCAATTGATCTCAGAAGGCAATAAAAAAGCGGTACGCGCCAAAGAAGTTACGAATAAACTGGATTATTATCTGTCAGCCTGCCAGCTCGGCATCACCATTACGGCATTGATCCTTGGTGCCTTGGGAGAACCCACTGTAGAAAAGCTGCTGCATCCCGTATTTGAGTATTTTGCATTGTCAGAAGCAGTGGCCACCGTTCTTTCCTTTGCGATTGCACTCGGGATTGTCACATTCCTCCATGTTGTCATCGGGGAACTGGCACCAAAAACCCTGGCTATTCAATACGCAGAGCGCATGACTTTGCTTCTGGCCCCGCCGCTGTATTGGTTCGGTAAAATCATGAACCCGTTCATCTGGTTTATGAACGGTTCGGCGCGCTTATTGCTGCGTTTGTTCAAAGTGGAACCTGCCGGCCACGAGGAAGCCCATTCGGAAGAAGAATTGAAGCTGATCATGGCGGAAAGTTACCAAAGCGGTGAGATCAACCAGACCGAATTGACTTATCTTAAAAACATTTTCGCTTTCGATGACCGCGTCGTGAAGCACATCATGATTCCGCGCAGCCAAATGGTTTCAGTCGACAATGGCTTTTCCCGCTCTGAATTTTTCTTGGCATTGGATGAGCACGAATTCACCCGCTATCCAGTAACCGATGGCGGCAATAAAGACCGGCTGCTTGGCTACATCAACACAAAAGAGCTGTTGACGAGCATGGCTGCAGGCAGAAAACAAGATCCTGCGTCGTTTATCCATGCCATGCCAAGTTTCACGGAAACCACACCGATCCAAAAAGTGCTGACAAAAATGCAGCAAAGCCGTACCCATATGGCAATGGTGACTGGCACCGACGGCAAAACGACCGTCGGGCTAGTGACCATGGAAGATATTCTGGAGGAAATCGTCGGAGAGATCAGCGACGAATCCATCGATCCGGAACTGGCTTAAAAGGTTTTGAAGTTGGTAGCTGAATAAAGTATATAAAAAGGGTGAACCAAGAATTTGGTTCGCCCTTTTTATGGTTTTTCGTTTTTCGCGGATCGGAAAACAACCAACTCAATAATTCTATTTTTTACCGCTTTCATATTCTTTTAGAAACTTGTCATCTTTTTTCTTATCAACCAAACTCCAAATTAGAAAGATCAAGATAGATATGCCTATCACCATTAATGACGTGTTGAATACAAAGTCAAAATCCATTTCTTTGACGACTTGGTCAACCCCCGCCCTGTTCAAATAACTTGTCCAACTGCTTTGATAATCAAAAAGAATGAAGGACAAAATTAACCCTAATACGAGACCGCCCAGTATAGAAAAGAATGCTTTCTTCAATTCATGAACACCTCCTATCAATAGTGTATCTTATCATCCACTTAAATATTCAGATTAATT
>CAZGMW010000050.1:6700-8752 GCA_964526895.1 uncultured Planococcus sp.
CCCGCCACAGCCCGCTCTTTTGTCTTGCCGGTCGTTTCTGTATGCACATCAACGTTTCTTGAAAGATCAAAGCAAACTTCAATTGGCGCTTCGACGTAGATTTCGTGATTTATGATTGGCATAACGTGCAAGCTCCTTCCAGTGAAAAGTTCAGCATTCTCCTTTAATCCTTCCCATCAACACCGTATTATAAAACTTTCCATCACTTAAAAGCTTGTCTTCTCTCAGAATGCCTTCCACTTCGAAACCGCATTTTTTATACAGCAGAACCGCTTTTTCATTGGTTTCAAGGACCTTCAACGTGATTTTTTTGATGTGGTTACTGTCTGCCCATCCGATGGATTCCTTCAACAGATTCTTACCGATGCCATAGCCCCAGTAATCCTGTAAAACGCCGACCCCGAATTCCACCTGGTGGGACGTTCTTTTGAGACTGTTGCCTTGGCATCTTGAAAACCCGACAATTTTCCCGGCAGCTTCTGCAACCAGAAATAAGTTGGCGCTGCTCAGTGCGTCCCTTTCAATGATTTGTTTAAAACCTGCCTCATCTATGTACGCTTCGCCCCGTTCTCTATCCAGATTCTCGGTTTCCCCGTCAATCTGCAGTCTTACTTCAGATAAAACTCGGGCGTCGCTAACTTGGGCAGTCCTTATAATATAATCAAATCCATTATAATTGATAATTTTCATTGGAACCTCCTGCAGTTTGGTGGACTTAGATTCTTTGAATGGCCTTGCCCTTTAGAATATACGGAATGCTATTAGCACTCTTTATGACATCACCTATTTCAGAAGGGACGTACGCGTATTTCTTTGCTCTATCCGCATCCATCCATTTGATTTCTTCAATTTCATCCGGCAGGGAAATTGTTGTCGTGCCTCCAGCAATCTCACCTGCAAATGTAAAGAAGATGGCATGGTGTCCCCGCTCTTTAAAAAACGCCTCGCTTACTGCGAGCAAGCCATTTATCTTAATATCCAATCCGGTCTCTTCCCTAACCTCCCGAATAGCCGCATCCTGCAGTGTTTCTCCGTTTTCTACAGCGCCTCCAGGCAGTGTATAGTAGGAACCGTTCACGCTTCTATTTTTCACGACCAATATATTTTCTTGTTTGTGGTCATATAAAAGCACGTATGCCACGTCCACTCTTTTCATCATCGCTTCTCCCCCGTTCTTTAGCAGTGACAGTAATGGATTCTTATGAATCAACCGCCTCTTCTTCAGGTCTCCCTGCTGTCCCGAACCACGTTCATATATTTGTAAAATTACAAGTGGATTATGGGAATATTCGCTAACTCTCTTGTGCTAGAATAGCATGGAGGTGTTCACTTTTGGAAAATATCACTATTTTGGTCGCGTTAGCCGGCGGATTTTTAGCCTTCATTTCCCCGTGCTGCCTGCCTTTATACCCTTCATTTATTTCTTACATAACCGGTGTTTCCGTCAATGAATTAAAGGAAAATAAACAAGCGGCATTCAGGAAAAAAGTTTTGATCCATTCGGTTTTCTTTTCTCTCGGCTTTTCCGTCATTTATTATGTTCTTGGCTTTTCCCTGAGCACCATCGGCGGCTTGTTCACAAAAAACGAAACGCTGATCCAAATGCTGGGCGGCATCTTTCTGGTCGTCATGGGCTTGTTTTTAATGGGCGTCATCAAGCCCGAGTTCATGTTTACGGAAAAACGTTTGAACTATAAGAAGAAGCCAGCCAGTTATTTAAATTCCTTTGTAGTTGGATTTGTCTTCTCGGCCGGCTGGACGCCGTGCATCGGACCGATCTTTGGCGCGATCATCACTTACGGAAGCCTTGTCAGCCCCGCTCATACGATCGCGGTTGTGACAGCTTATTCGCTCGGCTTCTGCATCCCTTTCATCATCATGGCGTTCTTCATCGGCAAGACACGTTTCATCTTAAAATACTCATCCGCGTTGATGAAGTTCGGGGGAGCAATCATCGTAGTGATGGGCGTCATGATTTATTTCGATCAAATGTATTATTTGAACATCTGGACAGCAGAACTGCAGTATTTCATCGAGTCATTGCTGACTTGA
>CAZGMW010000051.1:0-8670 GCA_964526895.1 uncultured Planococcus sp.
CTTTTGTGTAATATATACCACCGACCAACTCTAAGTAAGCAATCATCGAAAAGGTTGCCGGAGCTTTATATGGAGAAGAACCGATATAAGTGGCGTAGCGTCCGAAAGCCTGCAATAAAGCAGGATCTTTAAAATATCGCCTGTAGAAATGGTCCATCGTTTCCACTGGACGTACCTGCAGCAAAGCCTTCCCTAGTGAAGGAGATAAATAATCACGCCACGACTGAAAAGTGGAAGGAAAAAAGTGTTGATCAGCCAATTTATAAATACGGCTGATTTCATCTGTAAAGCGCTTGTAATTTTCGGCGTCAGATGGCGACAGCCGATTCAATTCTTGTTGCATGACTGCAGCATCGGATGAAAAATCAATATGCCGTCCGTCAGGAAAATGATTTCTGGTATGCGTCTGTAAAGGGATCAACTCAAAATAATCAGCGACCGATTCGCCGGTTTGCCCAATAATATCCTGAAAAACTTCAGGCATTGTAATCGTATTGGGGCCAAAATCAAAAGAATGGCTGCCCAGTTGGACAGGCATCAATTTGCCGCCGAAATGCTGGTTTTTTTCATACAATTCGACTTCCATTCCACCGTTGGCAAGAGTTACAGCAGCGGATAAACCGCCGAGTCCGCCTCCGATGATAATAGTTTTAGTCATAAATAATCCCTTCCTTTCCACGAATAAGCTTGTTTCATTCGGGATTTCCGCATGGCGTGCAACAGCACCGCAATCATTGCGCCGGCCTGCAGAGGCATCAAAAATGCCAATAAAGGATTTTGGCGTGTACGGAGCATGACATAGAGCTGCTGCAGACAAACAAATAGATAAGGCAGCAAAAACAGAAACTCTAACGTAAATAGACCCACTGCAGCAAGCATAAGAGGGAATACATAAAATACCGAATAAAATAACATCAGCAGAATAGCCATTGCCGGGGAACGACCGATACCGGTATAACTATTTTTCAAAAAGCCTTCCCATACTTCTCTATTGGTTTCATACATTTCACTGCTCACTGCTTCTGTGATATTGGCTAAAAGCATGCGATGGCCGGCTTTTTTTATTTCCCGGGAAATATGGACATCTTCCACCAGTGAGTTATAGACAGACCTATGTCCGCCTATATCATCGTACGCTTTTCTGTCAAAAAGCATCCATGCACCGTGTGCCGCCGTTGCCGCCGGAAATTTAGCGTAATTCGCCAAAAACAGCGGAAGATGGAAAAAAACGACGAAATGCTGCATCGGCACGAGCAATTTACTCAAAAAGGGCGATACTTCAAATGCCGGAAAACCGGACAGGGATTTAGAGTTTGTTTTCTGAAGTAAAGCGAGGGACTGCTCGATCGCCTGGGGACTGAACTTTATATCAGCATCCAAAAATATTAAGAAATCACCTGCCGCCGACTTTTGCAGCTGATGGCAGGCATGGACTTTCCCAACCCAACCAGCAGGCAACTCTTTTCCCTGTAAAAGCGTAAAACGATCATCATCGCCGACTTCTTTTTCGAGCAATTGCTGCGTTTGGTCAGTAGATTGGTCATTCAGGATAATAAATTCACTGTTTGAATATGTACTGTTTTTAAGTGAAGCAATCAGCGATTTGACGTTCCGTTCTTCATTGCGCATCGGCACTAGTACAGACAGAAGTGGCTGGTCGCGGACAGCCGGGTTCTTTGGCAATGCGGGCATAAAAAAACTATTCAATAATGTCCAGATCAGAAAAGAGACAAGGCAGAGAATATACATCCACAACAACATCCTGTTAGTCCGCCCCCTTTTTCAGCAAGTCTTTGAAAGCGGAAGTGTTTTCCGCAATCACTTCTTCTTTGAGTTCATCCAATTGGCTTGTAATGGCTTTTTGCACAAAGGCAGTTCTTTCTTTTCTGGACGTTCCCGGAATTTCTTCTATAGAGAAAGAAGTTCCTTGGTGAATCCATACTTCCGGTTTTTGTTCGTGTCTGAAAGAGTAATAAAACGTAATTGGAACTACCGGGACATCCGGATGTTTTTCTGCCAGATAGCCGATGCCGTTCGAAAAAGCGAGCGGACGGATTTCCTGATGGAATTCATCTCCTTGCGGAAACAGGACGACTGACTTTCCTTTTTTCAGCAATTCTTCGGCATATTGAAGAGAGCGGATGATGTCTTTCGGATTTTGCTTATCAATCGAAAAGGCGCCAAGATAGCGGAAAAATTTATAATTCATCAGATTTTTTTCATGCATCATCATGTGGATATCATGTTTCCATACGGTGTGATTCAAAAAGAAAAATAATAATCCATCCCACCATGAACTATGGTTTGCGATGAAGATCACCGGCCGCTTGGGAAGCTGCCGTATATTTTGCCCAAGAAGATGGGAGAAAGATTTGCGCAACAGCGGCATTAGATAGAGGGCAAACCCTTTTTCGAATGAGCGGCTTTTTTTCGCTTTTATCATAGGGGCCTCCTTTTCCAGGCGATGGCAACGAGCAATATTGCTGAAAGGGTGCTGGCTGCAACAGCGAGCCATAATTCACCAATTGCTCCAAGCATGGCGAACATTCCGATCATCAGAATATACAAAAGCACCAGTCTGCGCTCAGCAAGTCCATTGACGATGGTCATCGACTTTCGTCGCATCACGATATCAATTATAAGATGCAGCACGAAAGATACTAAAAACCAGCCGAAAAAATTGGTCCAGGGGATCCCGTAGTACCAACCAGTGTCTTCCCATATCCAATAAGACTTTATCCGATAAGCAACTGGATCGATAATCAAATCCATGATGACAGCTCCGATTCCGCCGGTTACAGCGTAGCCGATAGTGCCAGTCGGGAAAATCCATCGTGCCAGCACGTGGGATGTTGCGACAACCATAAGCCAGGCAAAACCGATTGCAATCGGCACACCGAAAACATTCGGAGCAAAGTGGTCCGTGTAATCATAAGAGCCGAATAGAAACCCAGAATTTGCGCCGGCCCCTTCGACGATGAAAGTGGAGAAAAAAATTATTGAACCGATTGTAATGCCGGCTGTTTTTCCGAACCGGTTTAAAAAATAGATGAAACCAATTGTACCAGCCAATATAAGGAAAACGGCGTTGGCCCATTCCAGCCAGGAAGGCAATAAATCAAATGCAAGCAAGATAATCCCGATTACATACCAAATCAAAAATAAACGGTAAATTCTGTCTTCCCATTTCAAAAAGATCACTCCATTACTAGTTATACAATTAGTATACTTGAAATTCCTCCTTGGCAGGGATTGAGGGCCATCCCCAGTTTTTATCTGAACTAAGGTAAAAGAACAATTTTCAAAAATGCTTCCGATGTTATAGAAGAATAATGACCTTTGCGCCGGTAAACGGGAGTTTCGAAAGCAAATCAATTATTCCAAACACCAGCTGGAAAGTTTATTAGTGATATTCATTCAAAGTTTAGAGGTATAAAAGAAGAGGGAATAGAAATAAAACATTATTCTGTCTATTGTACTAAAAAAGAATATTCAATTAATTATTGAAGGAAATCCTGCATTATTGTATAATAATAGTAAGATGAGAATTTGTTTTTACATTGGGGGCTGTAAAAATGCAGGATTTACTGCGAAATGTTTCTGATTCGTATAAAGATTTCAGTTCAGGTCAAAAAAAAATTGCGGATTTGTTCTTTAAAGAACCCATCTTTCTGGCTTTTTCTTCAGCACTGGAAGTAGGCAAAAGAGTAAATGTCAGTGAATCCACTGTAATCCGGTGGTCGCAGAAGTTAGGGTACCGGGGATATGCTGAATTTCAACATGTGTTGCAGCGGAAATTAGCCGAAGAACGAATTGAACAAGTCGAGGAACCGGATAAACAGCCGGCAGTCGAGCAGTCGTTCCTGGCAAATCTATTGGATGCTGATATTGCCAGTATCACTCAATTAAAGCATTCGGTCGATGAAGATCAATTGCTTCAGGCAGTGGATTATATCGGACAGGCGAAGAATATTTATGTGACAAGCAATTTCTTTGATTTTGGGCTGGCGCATTTTATGGCCTCGTGGCTCAATCTGACACTGGACTCAGCTGAATTGCTGATGCAGGGGGATGGGCAGTATTACCGGCAATTATCTTCAATGACTTCAGAGGATATGGTAATCGCTTTTGTTTTCCCACGTTATACCAAGTCAGTCATCGATACCCTTTCAACTGCCAGAGGACGAGGATGTAAAATCGTTCTGATCACAGATTCCGCAGCATCTCCCGCAGCCCCTTTTGCCGATATCTCATTGGAAGTATTGGTGAACTCGAATTTGAACATCGATTCCTATACAGCGGTGCACGCGCTGATCGCTTCCATTATGCGATTTATATACGTTAAAGAACATGCCAAAGTAAAGCGGAATCTGGCGAATGTCGAAGCGGTTTATACCGAAAAAGAAGTTTTCATCTAATTACACCCTAATGTAAAGGCAAGCCCTGAAGCGCTCAGGCGTTTCGGTCAAATAAAAACGAAAAGGGGAGAATAATTATGAACAAGAAATATCCATTTTTAGGAGTAGTTTTATCAGCTGGTATGGTTATGGCAGCTTGTGGAGAAGACGAGGCAGCTATCGATTCTGAAGGCGCAGACTATGAATTATTGGAAGAAGGTCAATTCACAACGGCTTCAAGTGGATTGTATAAACCTTTCAGCTTTGAAGAAGGCGGCGATCTGCAAGGTTTTGATATTGATATCGGAAATGCCATTGCAGAAGAGATGGGGTTGGAACCGAATCCGGTAACAACACCGTTTGAAACGATTATTCAAGGACTAAACACAAATCGCTTTGATGCCATTATCGGATCGATGTCCAAAACGGCGGAACGCGAAGAACAAGTAAGTTTTTCTGACCCTTATTATTATTCCGGCGGGGCGATCTTTGTACGTGAAGGCAATACAGATATCCAGTCTGTTGAAGATCTGGAAGGAAAGAAAATCGGTGTAGTCGCACAAACTACGTATGATACGGTTGCGCAGGAATATACGGATGATATCCAAACATACTCAAGTGATGTTGTAGCATTACAGGATTTAACTGTTGAAGGCCGTCTGGATGCTGTTATTACAGCGGACGTAGTCGGATTTGAAGCTCAGCAGGAAGGCTTGGAAATTGAGATGGTCGGTGATCCGTTATGGATTGAACAGCCATCGATTGCTGTACGCAAAGAAGATGAAGAATTGCTTGCCGCAATTAATGAAGCATTGGATACAATCATCGAGAATGGAACTTATGAAGAAATTTCCAATGAATGGTTCGGCCGTAACCTCCTTGAAGTAGATCTCGAAGGCGTGGAAATTCTCGAATAGAAATGTATGAGAATAAGGGAACTTCTCCGGCAAAGGATTTAGTTTGCTTCGCCCAGGTGGAAGTTGATCCGAACATGTGCGGCCAGTGGAGCCTCTATGGGTTATATATGAGGTTCTGCTGGTTTTTAAAAAGGGATAATAGAGGAGTTGAAACCTATGCCGCAGTTATTTATCGACGTATATGATGTATTTATCCGGACATACCCAGGATTTCTGGAAGCTGTAATCATCACTCTGGAGTTGACGGCAATCGGTGTTATTCTCGGAACTTTAATCGGCCTGGTTTTCGCATTGATGAAAATCTCGGGTTCGAAAATACTTCGGGGAATTGCCAATGTTTATATTACAGTAATACGTGGAACGCCTTTGATTGTTCAGATCATGTTCCTGTATTTCGGGATCGTCGAAATTTACACGATGTCCAATTTTTGGGCTGGAGCCATCGCACTGGGTGTACATAACGGTGCTTATATTGCTGAAATTTTCCGCGGTGCGATCCAGGGAGTGGATCCGGGGCAGCGCGAAGCCAGCTTATCACTCGGCATGAACCGGAAACAGACCATGCAGCGTATCGTCTTTCCGCAGGCTTTGCGTCGTTCGATTCCGCCGCTTGGCAACCAATTCATCATTACGCTGAAAGATTCGTCGCTCGTTTATATCATCGGGGTGGCAGAAATATTCTCACTTGCCAACAGGGAAGCCGCGCAATCATACCAGTTTTTCGAATCATTCCTGGTCGTCGGTATCTACTATTTAGTATTGGTGATGATTTTCACGTTCCTGCTGCGCTTATATGAAAATAAACTCGATGTGGACAAAGCCTAAGGGGGGACAGATATGATAATCGGAAAAAATATACACAAATCCTTCGGTGATCTTGAAGTGCTGAAAGGTGTTGACCTGCATGTTAAGCCCCAGGAAGTGGTCGTTCTCGTCGGCGTCAGTGGATCAGGGAAAAGTACGCTTCTCAGATGCTTTAACTTTTTGGAAATGATCAATAGCGGAGAAATCACTATTGACGGACACACCATAAACCCGAAAAAAGAAAACTTAGCCGAAATACGTGCGGAAGTTGGAATGGTGTTCCAGCATTTCAACCTTTTCCCCCATAAGACTGTGTTGGAAAATGTAATTGAAGCGCCGATTACAGTCAAAAAAATGAAAAAAGATGAAGCAAGAAAATTGGGCATGAATCTTCTGGAGAAAGTCGGCCTCGAAGACAAAGCAGATGTCTACCCGAGCAAACTGTCGGGCGGGCAAAAGCAACGGGTAGCCATTGCCCGGTCTTTGGCGATGGAACCGAAAGTTATGCTGTTTGACGAACCGACTTCCGCTCTCGATCCTGAACTGGTCGGTGAAGTGCTGCAGGTTATGAAGCAGCTTGCTGAAGAAGGGATGACAATGGTAGTTGTTACGCACGAAATGAAATTCGCAAAAGAAGTGGCAGACCGCATAATCATGATCGATCAAGGTACGATCATCGAATCAGCGGATCCGAAAAACTTCTTTGAAAATCCACAGAACGAACGAACCAAACAATTTATTCAGTTGGTCGAGTAACCAGTTTAAAAGCGGTTTCGCATTTATTGCGGAATCGTTTTTTTCGTGGGAGAAAGGTTTCAGGTGCTAGGGATAGGATAAACAATGCATATAAGGAAATTACAATAGATGGACGAAAGGAGGAGTTTCTGTGAGAGTGGCAGACATAATGACCAAAGAAGTCGATACATGCAAACCGGACAGCACCATCCAGGAAGTGGCAGCCAAGATGAAGGAAATTAACGTTGGCTCAATTCCCATCTGTGAAAACGACAGATTGGTCGGCATCATTACCGACCGTGACATTGTAATCCGGGGAATTGCAGACAGCTTATCTTTGGATATGGCAGTTTCAGAAATTCTTTCAGAAAATGTGGTGACAGGGAACAAAAGTATGTCAGTGGAAGATGCTGCAGAATTGATGGCAGACCATCAGATTCGCAGGTTGCCGATTGTCGAAAATAAGAAGGTTATTGGCATCGTTTCTCTTGGAGACATCGCTGTAAAAGACAAATCTTACGGCAATGCGGATATTGCGCTTGATGAAGTATCAGAACCCGCTGAAACCGAAAATGATTAATAAGGATTCGAATCAAGAAAGCCGGCCAGTGAATTGGCCGGCTTTCTTGACTTATATAAACTGAATTATCCTATTCTACGGTAATCACTGAAGCTGATATAAGCGGCATGTCTTCTTCTTCGTTGCCTTCGTAGATTCCTTCGAGTTGAATGGTATCTCCAGGTTCAACAGGGGTTTCTGATATGTTTTGTACATAGATTTGCTCGTCTCCACTGACAAGAATAAAAGAAGGGAATGCATTATTATCCGCCAGTTCTTCAACTGTTCCTGAAATTTTGACGGGTGTCGTTTCTGCAATGCTTCCATCCGCGAGAGCTGAAGCTGCGACGGCCTCAGCTTCTTCAACTGCTTCAGGGTCAGTTGGATCGAGGTCATCACCCTCTGGCGCAGAAACTTCTGTTTGCGACTCTTCTTCTAGTTCAGGATTTTCTTCGCCTCCACAAGCCGTTAACAATAAAGCGGCACCAATCGGCAAATACCATTTTTTCATTATTATCACTCCAGTATTATTGAATTTGATCGTTTTAAAAAATATACCCTTCTCGGCGTGTTTCTAAAACGGCTTGTTTGTTTTGATCAAAGCCGAAAGCAGAACTGATAGAAGGAATTAACTTGAATTTGTCGAATGGATTCATTAACAGAAGAAAAGAGGTGCGGTTTATGGAATTGTTTGAAATACCTGGTCAGTTGGAAAATAAAAAGAAACATGTCAAAAAAATCTCGAGTTTCGAAAAAACGAATATCGTAAATATGCAATTGGCTGCAGGGGAAGAGATCCCAGCCCATGATGCTGATGCAGATGTTCTCATCATTGTAATAAGCGGGAAAGTTGAATTTACAGTGGAAGGAGAGAGGGTTGAAGTTTCTCCGGATGTCATGCTGAAAATGTCACCCAAAGAAAAACATAGCCTGAGAGCCATAGAGGACTCGAACTTTCTGGTTATACAGGTCAAGCAATAGAGAAAATCCCAAGTCAAAGGCTTGGGATTTTCTTTGTTTACATATACTTTTTGATGATTCTCATACTACCATTCGAAATCCTCGGGGTACTCTGCAGAGACTTCAATTTCATGAATTTGTTTTTTGCCAGGGGTAGCGGCGGCCAGCACCTGTTTATGGAATGCCTGATATTCTTTGTCCTGAACTGCAAGCTTCAAGGCAATGGTGGAAAGGCTTTTTTCTCGCTGTTCTTTTGTCATGTCAATATATTTAAGGTTCAATAAATCCACATATTGAA
>CAZGMW010000052.1:0-2142 GCA_964526895.1 uncultured Planococcus sp.
ATGGTTTTATTTTCCATTACACTTGTTATTATTGTCAATAAAATGTTATGCTTACGCATATTAATCTTATTTTCTCGAGAGGAAGAGATCGAACAATGTTTCGTGGTTTATACACCGCCACATCAGGGATGATGGCGAACAACAGACAGCAGCAAGTACTGACAAACAACCTGGCAAATGCAATGACCCCCGGTTTCAAAAAGGACCAATCCGTCATGCGCGCATTTCCTGCCCAATTGATCAGAGCGATGGAAACCGGTGGAACAACGGTTGGAGGTGCCAAACTTCCAGCTTCACAAAAAAACATCGGCACTCTTCATACAGGAGTTTATACACAGGAAGGAATCCCTTCTTTTACGCAAGGCGCTTTGAAAAACACAGGCAATTCTACAGATTTGGCTCTGCTCAGTTCGTCGCTTCCCATTAATCCGGAGACCGGACAGCAAGGGGCTGTAAGCTTTGCAGTGGCGCTGCCGAACAACGAAATCCGTTATACCCAAAACGGACAATTTACGGTTAACGATGCCGGGTTGCTGACAACCGCTGAAGGCTTCAATGTATTGAATCAAGACTTACAGCCTATTCAGGTCAATTCCACTGAATTTACGATTGGTGAAAACGGTCAAGTCACCTTGGCTGACGGAACTGCCAATAATTCCCTATTTTTATCTTACACAGAAAATCCGCAACAATTTATCAAAGAAGGCCAGAATCTTTTGCGTTGGGCCGGCGATCCCGCTGTGGCTCCCGTATCGATTGAACTTGCCGGACTCGGCAATACAGGTCCACTTGTTCAGCAAGGATTCATCGAACAATCGAATGTTGATTTGACGCAGACCATGACCGATATGATGAAAACGTACCGCGGATTCGAATCAAACCAGAAAATAATCCAGGCTTATGACCGCAGTATGGAAAAAGCAGTTAATGAAATCGGTCGAGTATAATAGGAGGCCATAAAAAATGAATATCCAGATGAATTCCGCGGCTTCCTCCATGCGCGAATTACAGAAAAAAATCGACACTATCGCCAATAATATTGCCAATGTCAATACGACAGGATACAAACGGCAGGAAGCGAATTTCGCCGACGCCCTTGTCCAATCATTCGAAAAACAAGCCGGTCCGCTTGAAGCGGGACGCCAAACACCAAACGGCATCCGCATCGGCGCCGGCGCAACCGTTTCACAGATTGCTCTTCGCACCAATCAGGGCTCAGCTGTCCAAACCGGCCGCGAACTTGATTTCATGATTTCAGGTGAAAACGGCTACTTCCGCATCGAGTCTGAAGGAAATACGTATTACACCAAAAATGGTTCGTTCCAATTAACACCGGATGCAGCCGGCAATCAGCTGAACCTGGTTACATCAAATGGTGAAGCCGTACTCGGTGCAAACAACCAGCCCATCACGATCGACAACGATTATGATAAAATCACAGTCAATGAAAACGGCACCCTTGAAGTGACTTATAAAACAGCCGGCAAACCGGCGGACGCGTTCCAATTGAGCATCGCTGAAATCACTCGCCCGGATCTTCTTCAGAAAACCGGCGGCAATCTTTATGAACTGCCAGGTACTGAAGCCGAACAAGTCGCCAACGGAACCTTGCAGGTTTTGAATCTTGCTGACGGAAATGACGGATCGATTCGGGTTGGCCAAGGCGCTCTCGAAATGTCCAACGTCGACTTGACCACTGAAATGACCGAATTGATCGCAACTCAACGTCTCCTGCAATCGCAAAGCAAATCAATTTCGTTTGCCGATGACATGCGCGGATTGGTCAATACAATAAGAGGATAACAGGAAAAGCTGGGCATTGAAGTCTGGACAAAATAAAAGCTTGCATCCCTTAGTATAGGGAAGCAAGCTTTTCTCATTTTTGGCTTTTTGTAATTTTTCCGTTAAGTTTTGAGTTGAAAACTTAATATGGTGGAGGAGTCTCCCTCGTGAAAATTGACGTATTTTGAAATATACTCAAGTTGGGTGGATTATTTTTACAATTTGTTTTATAGAATCACTCTTTCTTAATTTTACTCCCAACTCTGCGCTGGTTACTCCCAACTTGCCTCGGTTTACTCCCAACTTTGACTGATTTACTCCCAACTCCCTTCTAGTTATGACAGAAAACGTCCCCCAGCA
>CAZGMW010000052.1:2242-8557 GCA_964526895.1 uncultured Planococcus sp.
AAAAAAGAAGCGTCGCCCCAATGGCAACGCTCCTCCTTGTATTTATTATCTTAAAAAGTCCATCAGGCTTGGCTGAATGATTTTTGCTGATGCCGCAAGACTCGCCTGGTACAGGCTTTCTTCGCTTTTCAGTTTTGTAATCGCTTCTGCAATATCGATGTCTTCAATCTTCGACAGCATTTGCTTCAATTCAAGCGTGCTGCCGGAGACGCGGTTTTCAACAGCTTCGACGCGATTTTTGCGCGCTCCGACTTCAGCCGCTTGTTGCAGCATCCGATCGACGCCAGTATCAATGTTATCCAATGAAATTTTTTCACCGGCGCGCAAGTTTTGTGCAGCTTCTGTCAGCTTTGCAAAAAGCCCATCCGCTCCTTCACCGAATAAGTCGCCTGCTTTTACACCGACCTCCAGTTTCATGCCGTCAGTAATCGTGAAAGTTTTCAATTTCACATCAGCGAAATTAGCTGTTTCATGCGTGTTTTTATCTGCATATGGCGCATTTTTCGTATCTGTTCCATTGAACAGATAATTGCCGTTCACTTGCGTATTGGCAAACTGGCGGAGCTGCTCTGTCAATTCTTCGACTTCTGTCGCGATGATATTGCGGTCTTCGTCATTCAAGGTATCGTTATTGCCTTGCACAGACAATTCGCGCACACGCTGCATGACATTCACCATGCTGTTGATCGTCTGATCCGTTTCATCAAGCACCAAATTGGCTTCACTCGTATTGCGTTCGTATTGCTCGTTTGCCGAAATCGCTGACTTCAATTGCATCGCCTGACTTGCGCCGTGCGGATCGTCTGAAGGTTTATGGATTTGCTTGCCCGTTGAAGCGTCATTATACGCTTTGTTCAGGCGGCTCATGTTCTGGCTGACATGGTTCATTGAATTCTGATGTAGCATCTGATGTGAAATTCTCATTTTACTTACCTCCGATTACCGATTATTAACGTGCAGCCATCCGGTTAATAATCGTATCAAGCATCTGATCCGTCGTTGATATCAGCCGAGCTGCGGCACTATATGAATGTTGGAATTTAACTAGATTGGCCATTTCTTCATCCAATGAAACACCTGTTACAGACTGGCGGCGATTTTCCGTCGCCTGCAAAGTCGCTTCAAAGTTTGCCACTGAACGGATTGCCGATTGGCTTTCAGCGCCTAATGTGCTGACAAGCTTTTGATAATCAGACTTCACGCCTTTAATGTCTGTTTCCATCGCCGCTGTCGGTGCACCAAGTGTCGCTCCAAAGTCGACTGCCATAGCAGCAATGCTTGTTGTATTGATGAACAACGGCGTGCCGCCTTCTGTTTTATTGTTGGCAGCTGCAAATGTTGTTGCAACGTCTATCAGCTTATTCTGGTTTTCCTGCACTTTATTTTCCGCTGCGATCAAACCGGCAATCTTTCCGCCGGTTACTTCAGTAGTACCGTCAACTTCGTTTACAGTTGTGCCCGTAACGAGAGCAAGCGGTGCGGCTTCTTTCTGAATCAAACTGATATTATAAGCTCCGTTCCACTGTGCGTCGACTTTGATCGGAGCAAGCGCCGATAATTTCTCGACGAGCACATCGCGCTGGTCCTTCAAATCATTCGACCCATTGCCGCCGCGGACAATCGATTCATTCAATGAAGCAATTTGTTTCAAATAATCGTTTGCTTCAGAAATTGCCGCTGCTTTTTGCTCACCCAAGTCGATTTTCATGTTTGAAAGCGAACTGTCCATTGCCTGTGCTGTTTCCACAAAAGCCTGTGCGCGTTCTTTTACGACTGCTTGTGCAGATGCACTGTCGGGATTATTCGAAAGGTCCTGCCATGCATTTACCAATTGATCCATCGCCGCGTTCAAGCCCGAATCACTTGGTTCATTGATAATTGACTCCAGACGGTCGAATGATGCCTGTTTTGCCTGTGCATCGCCTAACGTCGCTGATTGGTCGCGGTACTGATTGTCCAGGAAACGGTCCCGCACACGTGTGATCGAGTCGATGGAAACGCCTGAACCGAGTTGGCCAGGGTTTGTGCTGTTCGTCCAGACATCCAGTGACGGTGTCGTGCTCTGGTTTACCTGCTGGCGCGAATAGCCTTTCGTATTGGCATTGGCGATGTTGTGGCCGGTCGTTGCAATGCTTGCCTGCCCGACGCTCAAGGCGCGTTTTCCAGTCTCTAATCCGTGAAATGTTGAAACCATGTGATTCCCTTCCTTCTGCCCCGATCAGGCTTTCGTATCGAAAAAGCCGCGGTTGCCTGTTTGTGATTTTTGGCCGCCCTGGCCCATCGGTGATTGGTAATTGAATTGCTGCTGCTGGGATTTGGTGATCTGGTCGATCATATGTTGTACGAAGCTCATTGAATCTTTTAACAGGCGATCATTGACCTTGTTTTTCGCCTGCAATTCCGTGGTGAGCTCCTGTAATGTTTTCAATTGGGATTCGAGCTTTTGTCTAGCCTGTCCATCGGGAATTTGGTCCAGAAATGACTGGAAGCCAGCTGCAGCAGAATCTTGCGCAACGTCCTCCATTAATGCCATCCGTTCTTGTTCCGCTTGTTCGAGCTGTTTGACCAGCTTCTTTTCTTCTTTTGTTACCCCATTCAAACTGTCCACATTGCGCTCGATCAATGCCGCTTTCTTGTTGTCGGCACAAATGACGAGCTGCTGTTGGACGTCTATTAATTGTTCCAGTGCCGTGACCATTGCATTCAATATCCGACACCCTCCTTTAAATAAAACATGTTATTTCCCGTACCAGAAATCAAACATCTTTTCTGCCACTTTTTCGTTGCTCACCTGATATTCACCGGATTGGACCTGTGCTTTCAGCGCCTGAATCTTTTCGTGGCGCTCAAATTCGGCTTTGCTTTCGAACATCTGCTTTGCCTCACTTGAAATCTGCAGCTGGTCTTCCTGTTGCAATGGCTTCGCTTTATCCACTTTCGAAACCTGCATTTGCTTTTGGTAAGATTGAATAAAGGAAGAACCGTTTGTTTTATCGATATTCATTCCTTCACCGCCCCGTCTTTTATATTTTAATTTCTCAGTTTCCAATATCGCGCCGTTTGAGCCTGCTCTTTCGGCTTGTTTGCGTCTTCAAAGAATTTTTCCGCCTTCAGAGTCTTATCGACCTCGGCAGTGAATTCTTCGAAACAGCTATTGCACAGCATCTGCCTCTTGATAAGAGTACCACAATGCGCGCATCCGTAACCCAGATTCGGGTAGTCTTCGACGTAGATCCGGCCATCCCGGATAAAATCCGCGATCCGTTTTTCCGCAACGCCCGTAAATGTACTTATTTCTTCAATGGAAGCAAACCGATTTTCCTCGACTTTCAGGAAGGCCGTGATCACCTTGAATTCCTGCTCCATTTCCTTGTAGCAATCCAAACAATGATCCGTATGATCCTTCAAATATAACTTCCCGCAAATCGTGCAGTTAGCTAATCGATCTGACTGCATAATAATCACCCAGTTCCTTTATAAATTAAGTATCGGCATATTTCGCGGATTGTTTAGCGTTTTTTCGATTATTGCACCTTAAATTCAGTAACCAGTACACGGTCCACTTTTCCGGTCTGGATAATATCCGCCAGCTTTCCTTTCAATTGTTCTTCCAGAAGCGCAATGCCTTCCTGTCCGACCAATTCTTCCTTAGTGAATCCAGCCACAGTTGAAATGATGGCTGCCCGTACTTCCGGTGTCCGCTTTGCAGCTTCTTCTTTCGCTTTTTCACTGTCCAATAAAATATTGAACTGGACAATGCCGAAGTTCGGCGAAGCCAAATTTGTTGTAATAACATCTGTATCAATGCTCATTGCTGCCAGCTCTTCTGCTGAAGGCTGTTTTTCTTCTTCCGCAGAGCCTTCTGCGTCTTTTCCTAAGACAAAGAACGCACCCGCACCTGCTGCACCTAGTACAAGCAATAAAATAAGCAAGACTTTCATCATTTTCCCCATAACGCACCTCTATTTGCTATTAGTCTGTTTCTTCATGTGCATACAATGAAATCAACACTTCCACCCGGCGATTCTCTGCTCGGCCTTCTGCTGTTTCGTTACTGGCAATCGGCTGATGTTCCGCAAATCCGGTTGCGCTGAATTTCGCTGGATCCAAATCATCGTTTTCAAGCAAAATCTTCATGAAATTAATGGCCCGCGCAGAACTCAGTTCCCAGTTGGAAGGAAACGCCGCTGAAGTCGAAGGAATGCTATCGGTATGCCCTTCGATGAAAATGCTGCGCGGGGGATCTGTCACCAGCATCTTGCTGATTTCCTCAGTAATTACCTCTGCATCCCCTGAAAGATCTGCGCTCCCTGAACCGTATAAAACACCGTCCTTGATCTTCAGCACAAGGCCTTTTGAAGTCAATTCCGCTTCCAGCTTGTCTTCCAAATTACGTTCAGCGATATAGGCTTTTAATTTGTCCTGTATCGCTGCAAGTTCTTTATAATCCTCCGCCAGAGCCAATTGCTCGATCTCTTCAGCGGTCATTTCAATCTTGTCATCAATTTCCTCTTCCACTTCCGGCGGCGTTGTCGCTTCTCCTTCAGTCGGATCGACATCATTTGGTTCGGCGAGCTTCGACGTTTCTTCGAACGTTTCAACCGCTGACTGATTATCCAAAATCCCTGTTCCGCCTTGAAGTTCCTGGTTGAATGAATCCGAAATCTCCTGGAATTTCTGCGAGTTCACTTCACTGGCTGCGAACAGCACGATGAATAAAGCGAGCAGCAAAGTGAGAACGTCCGCGTATGGAATGAGCCAAGATTCGTCTACGTGGTCTTCATGTTTTTTCTTACGCTTCAACGCTGACACCTTCTTTTGTTTCCTCTTCAAGTACACGATCCTTGAGCGGCAGGTAAGTCAATAACTTCTCTTCCACAACACGTACCGGCAAGCCTTCATGGACTGCCAGCAAACCTTCCAGCATGATGCGCTTAGTGCGGGCTTCGTGTTCGGATTTACGTTTTAGTTTATTGGCAAAAGGATGCCATAGTACGTACCCTGAGAAAATCCCGAAAAGAGTCGCGATAAAAGCGGCGGAAATTGATTTTCCGAGCAACGCGATATCGTCAAGGTGCCCAAGTGCGGCAACGAGCCCGATAACTGCTCCCAACACCCCTAGGGTCGGTGCATATGTGCCGGCCTGCGTGAAGATTTTTGCGCCAAGTTCATGGCGCTCTTCCATCGCGGCGATGTCTTCTTCCATCATTTCACGGATTTGTTCCTGGGGCTGGCCATCAACGACCATTTTCAAGCCGCGCTGTAAAAATGGATCTTCCACTTCTTCTGCTTTTTCTTCCAGAGCCAAAAGCCCTTCGCGGCGTGCAAGCATCGCCCACTGAGAAAACATTGGCACCATTTCTTTAATCGACAATGATTTATTTTCCGAGAAGAGGACTTTGAACAAGCTCGGAATTTTTTTAACTTCTTCCATCGGAAACGCGACCAATATACACGCGATTGTTCCGGCGAAAATGATGACTAATGCTGCCGGGTTATATAAAGCGATCGGATTGGAGCCTTTTAAGACCATACCTCCGACCAAAACGACTATTCCAAGTATTACGCCAATCCAGGATGTCTTATCCACATCTGTAACCTCATTTCACTGCTTTGTCTCTGTCTGTGGGTGTTTAACTCCATCTTTTCTTTGGCGTCACAGTGACAGACACAAATGTTTTTCAATTTGTGGCTGTCGCTGGGAACCGAAAAGGCGATGCTATAAAAGAAAGTGACACTGCACTTTTATGCTTCGGGAATGGAGTGCTCTGCAAAAATTTTTAAGTGCGTTGCTACGTTAGCTTCATTGCGACGGGAGGACTATTACTTCCCCTTCACCAATGCCATTGCTTCTTTCCATGTGTCGCGCAGTTCTTTGACTTGGTTTTCTGCATCTTCGAGTGCAGCCATGTCATTTTTCATGTTCGCTTCTACAAGACGGAAGTTGATGTATTCATATAGTCGAGACAGACCTTCTGAGATTTCGATATCACGGTCAAGGGTGATTTGGAATTCTTGGATGATAGCCTGTGCTTTAATCAAGTTTGTGTTTTTTTCTTCAAATTTGCCTTCTTCCATCGCGCGCTTTGCCAGCTTGATGAATTTCAGGCAGCCGTTATAGAGCATCAAGGTTAATTCCTGCGGTGATGCTGTAGTGACTGAGTTTTGCTGATATGTCTGGTATGGGTTATTGATTGCCAATTGTAGAACCTCCTTGTATTACTTCCGCTGATCGATGAATGAGCCTTCGGTGGATTTTGTCTGGTACGCACCGACGTATTTCTTCGATGCCTGGCTTGTCTGGTTCAGCCGGTT
>CAZGMW010000053.1:0-8483 GCA_964526895.1 uncultured Planococcus sp.
GTGACACTCGAACAAATCGCAGAACCTCTTTCTTCTATGGTGGAATTTGCAAAACGCCTCAAGGAATTGGAAACAGTAACACAGCAGGCGAAAGCCGAAAAAACGGATGAGATGTTAACTCTTTCAACCTTCCACAGCGCCAAAGGGCTCGAGTTTGAGCGAGTATATATGATCGATCTTGTGGAAGGGGTCATACCGACTGAGGAGGATGCGGAGAAGCCGGACACGCTGGAAGAAGCAAGGCGCCTGTTTTATGTGGGCATGACACGCGCAAAAACGCGTCTGGAACTGATCAGCTACGGCAGCGGCTCCCGGTTCATTGACGAAGTGAACGACATCATTCTTCCGGAAAAAGTGCGGCAATCGCCAAAGCCTGCAATTGTCAGTACACCGGTGAAAGTGAAAGTGCCGAACAATCCGAATGCTGTTGACGATCAAGAATCTTTGATCGAAGGGGCAACAGTCCGCCACCGTGTTTTTGGCGTCGGAGAAATTGTGGAGCGGGACCATGACCGGATTTCAATTCAATTTGCAAAAGAAAGAAAGGACCTGATGATCGATATTTGTCTCAGCTATAAACTGCTGGAATTGATAAACGAATAATAAGAACACATCGGGGCGTTCAGAATGGAAGAACGCGGGGGAATAAAGATGAAGATCAAAGATTGGAACAGAAGTTTGAAAGTGCGCCTGGTGGGCGAGTTTTTTATGAACACAAGTTATTGGATGGTTTTTCCGTTCCTTGCAATCTATTTTGCAGAGGAATTCGGAAAAGGAACGGCGGGCTTGCTGCTTGTCATTTCGCAGGTGTTTTCAGTCGCAGCGAATCTGGTTGGAGGTTATCTGGCGGACCGTTACGGCAGAAGGCGCATGCTGATCATCGCATCAATCGGACAGGGATTTGCTTTTCTGCTCTTCGCTTTTGCCAATTCGCCTTGGCTCGAATCGCCTGAACTGGGCTTTGTCGCCTTTACACTGGCCGGAATGGGCGGCTCATTGTATTGGCCAGCCAGCCAGGCAATGATTGCGGACGTCATTCCGGAGAAATATCGCAGTGATGTCTTTGCCATATTCTATACAACGTTGAATATCGCTGTAGTTGTAGGACCCCTGATCGGAGCCGTATTGTTCTTTTCCTACCGCTTTGAATTATTGCTGGTCGTTGCGGTTATTTCACTGCTGCTCGGCTTGGTTCTCCGCTTGTTTACAGACGAGACCCTTTCACAGAAAATGCTGGATAAATGGGCAACCGAAGAAGCGACTGGCTGGATGGGCGCAGTAGCCAAACAGTTTAAGGAATACGGAATTATTTTCAAAGACCGGGTATTCCTTCTGTTTGTCATCGCCGGAGTTCTTGGAGCGCAGACTTTCATGCAGCTGGATCTGCTGATTCCGATTTATCTCAAGGAAACAATAGACAGCCAGACAATTGCTGCATTTATGGATACGGAATGGAAAGTCACGGGAGAAACGTCATTTGGAATTCTATTGGCTGAAAATGGCTTGCTGGTTGCATTAACGACCGTGATCATTACGCGGTGGATGACAAGATACCCCGAGAAATGGGTATTCTTTACTTCGGCCATGTTGTACGGGGCAGCTATGCTGTTGTTCCCGATGACATCACTTTTTTGGATATTCGTTGTTGCAATGGGGATTTTTACGCTGGCAGAATTGATGGTGGTCGGAATCCAGCAGAGCTTCATATCGAAGCTGGCTCCTGAAGATATGCGCGGCCAGTATTTTGCTGCTGCCAGCATGCGCTATACCATTGGCCGGATGATTGCGCCGGTTGCCATTCCGATGACAGCCTGGTTTGGATTCGTCTGGACTTTCGGAATATTGGGGATCATAGCAATGTTAAGCGGAGTCGTCTATCTTCTCATGTTCCGTGCTTTTGAAAAGCGGACATTCGAGGCAAAGAATCCGGTTGCGGAAAGATAATGGAGTCAAGAAATCAAAGCATACAAAAAAGGCATCGGAGATTTAACCGATGCCTTTTTGTGTTTAAACAGTTATCCTTCTTTTTGCACCATGCGCAATAGCATATGTGCAAGCATATGACGTTCTTCTTTATTGCCGACTTTCCATAGTTCCTGAAGAAGATATTCTTCACGGTTCTTCGGTTCTTCGTTTTTCGCAAGATAACCTGCCACTTTTTCCGTAATCTGAGCCAAGCGTTCTTCACTCAAGCCCATCTTTTCACCAATTTCAACTTTATCGTGTAAATACTGTTTGAAGTGGTTAAAATTCGCTAAGATATCTTCCTTTTTCTCGTCATCAAAGTTCTTCAGTTTTTCATCAACTTTTTTATTTACGTTTTCCATTCTATAACACTCTCCTTTTAATTTTTGTTGCTAGTCACTGTTTACCACGTAGCTATAAATATAAACTTTTGGATAATTTTAAATTTTAAAAAAGCACAGTTTAAAACAGAAGTGTTCGGGTATTCAGGTAACAAGTAAGGAAATAGGGAGGATGATGAATGCATGACATTATACGATGAAATCCAAGAGTTAAAAAATTTCAAATGTGAAGACCGCTGTGTTTTAAGTGTTTACTTAAATACGAATCCAGCAGACTTGAATGCACAAAATGGTGCATGGCAAATTCATCTGAAAAATGGCCTTAAGCGAATAGAAGAATACCTGGAAGCTTCCAACAATGACAACGAAATCAAAACCTATAAGGCATTAAAGAAAAAAGTGGAAAGAGAGATAAATGACAATAAGGACGACCTCCAAAAGGGTGTCGTTATTTTTGCATCTCCACATAAAGATCTTTGGTCCGTCCATTATGTCCAGGTACCTGTGAAAACAAATTTCCACTGGGAAACTGAACCTGTATTGGATCAGCTGAGATATATGTATAAAGCTTACCCTTATGCAGGAGTGGTCCTGCCAAGCTTGAAAGGGATTCGCATCCTTGATACTTCAATGGGCATCATCAACGAAGAAATCTTTTATGAATTTGATTCCGGCCTTGAAGTGTGGACAGAGCAAAAAGGCGTCCGCAGTTCAAGCAGAGTCCAGGGCCGTGCTGCCGGACAAGGAGCAGGGTCAGTCGGAGGCGGTGCTGCCGGTGGGAATAGTCCCGTGATTGGCGGGAGTGGAGGCGGCAGTCCAACCGATGAGCTGGACCACCGCTTGAAGGAAAATCTCGAGCGTTTCTATAAGGATATGGGCAATAAAATCGAGAAATTGAAAAAAGAGCGCAAATGGGAAGGTGTCCATGTAGTGGGTGACGCTGAACATGCAAAATCATTCTCAAAATCGTTGGCGAAAAAACCAGAAAGCTGCGTTTATAAAAACTTGATCAACAGTTCACCAGGAAACATCCTGCACGAAGTATTCGAGAAATAATGAAAGCCCCGGCAACTGTGCCGGGGCTTTTTTTATGGAATAAATCGGTGCTTCGAGGAATCGCCGATAAACCGACAAAAATCGTCAATAAATCAATCAAAATGAGTATCAAAAAACGCATGTCTTAATTTGGCTGGGGACAGAAAGTGCACGTATCAAAATTCGGAAGTTCTTTATAAAGACAGCAAGTTTTCCGCAATGGGCAGGACACAGCGTGTTTTAACGACGCGTCTCCCAGCAACTGGGCCAAGTGGGATTTTCGCATAGGTACCCAGTTTTTGGCATCCATAAGCCATTCCAGATCTTCAGCCGCCCGCCTTGGGTCACGCTGTTCCAGATTGGCATAAAACCAGATGACCGAACCCAAAATATTTTCCCATAGGATGATTGGAGAAATTTTTACGTGGGCACGGAAATCATCAATCAACTTTGCTGTTTGCTCGTGCAAAATATAATGAAACGCAGAAAATCTTTCATTCGCGGCGACTTTCTTGAAATGTTCAGAAGAGACATGGGTTTCGAGTAAATTGAATCCATAATTATGTACGCGGTTAAATGCCAAATCTTCCATCGGGCATTCGAAATAACCGTTTTGGTAAGTAAGCAGGCTGAATTGTGCAGATATGAATGGAGCATATTGCCGGAAGAAATAAGACACGGCGACACCATCATTCTGCGAACCGCTCCAGTGTTTCAATTCTTCGATGCGCGTTCTGGTGTCACGTGAAAGAGGAGTCGCCGGTGCACGGTCAACTGCAAGTGATTGAGATGCCAGCGCTATTTTTAATTGGTCGGGAAAATCCATTCAACCGCACTCCTTTTTTCTTTTATGCTACTGAAAAACGGTATTAATTGCAAAGTGATAAGCAGCGTTTATGAACATTGATAAAAAGAAGCGTATTTCATTTTCGATATCTATTGGGTAGTCTAAGGAAGAAAGAGGTGGGGGAAATGGAATTTTCCATTGGAAAAATTGATCACGTTCAAGTAGCGGCGCCAAAAGGGGGCGAAGCCGATGCAATCGCTTTTTACAGCGGGTTGCTTGGCATGAAGGAAATCGACAAACCCGAACCGTTGAAATCAAGAGGTGGTGTATGGTTTGAGTTCGATGATTTTCAATTGCACGTGGGAATTGAAGAACCGTTTAGTCCAGCCAAAAAAGCACATCCGGCTTTTAAGGTTTCAGGATACGACAGTTTGCGGCGCCATTTGGAAGGAAACAACATTAGGGTCACTATTGATGACAGTATCCCCGGAGTTGAACGGTTTTTCGTGTTCGACCCTTTCGGCAACCGGCTTGAATTTTTGAAATGATTTCTATGAGCGGTTATTGTGGTTCTATGAGCGAAAAACCAGGTTCTATGATCACTCATTGGCATTCTATGAGCGTTCAAAGCGGTTCTATAATCACTCGATAGAAATCCGAACAGAAAAACAATAGAAAAAAGAAATAAACGCTCTGCGGCAAGCGCCGCAGAGCGTTTATTTCCGTAAAGGACAATAAGGGCATTTATCGGTTTCCGGCAGTTCTTTATACAAGCAGCAGGTAATCCGTTTATAGTCGGCTTTCGCTTCTTCAAAGCTGCGGCCGCCTAAAAACTGGCGGAAATAGGATTTTCGCATTTCCGGCTGCCAAATTTCGGATTCCATAAGAGTTTCAATGTCACGTTCTGCCTGTTCAGAATCTTGCATCCCATACATCCAAATGGCATATCCCCAGACATTCTCCCATAAAATAATCTTCGAAACATGTCCAGCTAAGCGAAAAGCTTCTATGACCGGAAAAGCATAATCTTTCAGAACTTTCTCCAAATCGCCGTCCAGCCGCTCGCGAATAAAGCGCTCATCGACTGCAAAACTGATGCTGCCTTCCGTGTTTTCCAAGTAGACTTCATCCAACGTGCCGTCCCACATCTTTCCATGGGCAAGCAAGTAAAGCTGCGCAGTAATGAAAAAACCGAAGCGCCTCATGAAGACAGATGTGGATACGGCTTCATTTGGAGCTCCGGTTGCATCAATTATTTCTTTCATCAGATCGGGATAACGGCTTTCCATGGCTTCATTCATGTTCATGAAGCCATTTGCTTCGCTCCGGACTTTTACCTGAAAAAGTTCGAGTTCTTCCATATTATGACCCCAACGCTTCACGGATTTCCGGAACGATGCAGCGGCCTCTGCCAAACGGAACGCAATGCGGTGTGCCGAAAAGCGGATCCTTCGAAACTTGGCATTCCATTCCAAAAACAGAACGGACCAAGTCACAGCTGATGACATTTTCAGGTGTACCCTGGCCAAAGACTTCTCCGTCTTTGATGGCGATAATATTATGGGCATAGCGTGATGCAAGGTTCAAGTCATGCAGCACCATGATGATTGTGCGGCCATGCGTTTCATTTAATTCGAATAGAAGATCCAGAATCTCTATTTGATGGGTCATGTCCAAAAATGTAGTCGGTTCGTCAAGAAGTATGACATCGGTGTCCTGTGCAAGTGTCATCGCAATCCAGGCACGTTGGCGCTGGCCCCCGGACAGTTCGTCAACCGGTTTGTCACGGAATTCATCTACACGGGTAGCTTTCATCGCAGCTTCCACTTTTTCTGTGTCTTCTTCCGTCCAGCGTTTCAGCCATGATTGGTGTGGATAACGCCCTTGCTTGACCAAATCGTGTACAGTCAAACCTTCCGGTGAAACAGGGGATTGTGGAAGGATGCCCATTTTTTTGGCAACTTCACGTGAAGACATTTTATGCACTTCTTTGCCTTCGAGCAAAATCGAACCTTCCTGCGGTTTCAACAGGCGGGCGATTGAACGGAGCAATGTAGATTTACCGCAGCCGTTGCTTCCCACAAAAACAGAAATTTCACCGCGGGGTATAGAAAGGTTCAAGTTTTCAAATAGAAGTTTGTCATTGTATCCGATTGATAGGTCATTGGTTTTGACAGCCATAGTCATCGTTCAATTCCTCCACATCTTTAGCCATAAATCTAACTGATAGGTTTTCTCAATATCCATACTATATCATAAATTAATGACAAGTGAGAATGATTTTCACTATTTCCATGAACTTTTCCTTTACAAATGTGACAGGAAGTCCTAAAATAAGAATGCATTGAGAATCGTTATCAAATAACTTTGGAGGGTACATCATGAAAAAATGGACATTATTCCCTTTGGCTGCACTTATGCTTGCGTTGACGGCATGTGGAGCAGAAGAAGATACAGCAACTGAAGTTGAAAGCGGGGGAGACCCGATTACGATAGAAGGAACGAATGGTGAAGTGACTCTGGATGAACCGGCTGAAAAAGTCGTCGTTCTTGAATGGACTTATGCGGAAGATTTATTGGCAGTAGGTGTACAGCCTGCCGGTATGGCTGATATTGAATCTTATGGCGATTATGTGAATATCGAACCGCAATTGGATGAAACGGTTATCGATGTTGGCGGACGCCAGGAACCGAACCTGGAAGCAATTGCCGAAATTGATCCGGATCTGATTATTGGTGTAGATTTCCGCCACACAGCAATGCTGGAAGAATTGGAGCGTATTGCGCCAACTGTTATCTTCAACCCATATCCGGAAGATGAAAGCATCAATTTATATGAAGAAATGGAAACGACATTCCTTGAAATCGCGAAAGCTGTAGATAAAACAGAAGAAGCCGAGCAGGTTCTGGCTGACCTTGAAAAAGAATATGAAGAAAGCGCGGCTGAAATTGAAGCTGCCAATCTCGAAACAAATGATGCGATTTTGACACTGGCCTATTCAGGTCCACAAGCGCCGGAAATCCGTGTGTTCACTCCAAACTCTATGGCTTCGATCATTCTTGATCGCATCGGTTTGAATAATGTTCATGAACCGGATCAATTCGAAGTTTTCGGTTCGAGCACATTCAACGTAGAAGGTTTGGTGCAGTACGAAGATGCCAATTACCTTTACACTGTTCCGGATGAAGACAATATCTATGAAAACCAGCTTGCTGGAAATGCTGTATGGGAAAACCTGAATTTCGTCGAAGAAGGCCGTACCTATGACTTGGGTGCAGACACTTGGTTATACGGTGGCCCGTTATCCGCTGAAACATTGATGAACCAAATTACAGATGTGATGGTGAATAATTAATGCAAGGCAAACTGAAAGCGAAGTCCTTTGTCTCTTTGACAGGGGGCTTTTTCCTGCTTTTTGCGCTTTCCGTTATCCATTTGACGCAAGGTCAAGCGGATTATTCGGTTTCGGATTTGCTTTCCGGTGTTTGGGCGGAAGGCCGCATACAGGATATTGTGGTGAGCCTGCGCTTGCCGCGGCTGGCGATCGGCATTTTGGCTGGTGGAGCACTGGCAGTGTCCGGCGCAGTTCTGCAGACGCTGACGAATAATCCGCTTGCCTCTCCCGGAACTCTCGGCATCAATGCCGGCGCATTCTTTTTTGTTGTGCTCAGCACCATCTTTTTCCCGGGGTTTGTCGGCGGCTTTCCGTTTGCGACGGCGTTACTGGGCGCAGTCATCTCTTCTTTGCTTGTCATAGGGCTTGCAGGCAAGCAGATGGATCCGGTCCGAGTGGCATTGACGGGAATGATCATTTCACTTCTTTTCGCGTCTATGACCGGGACGATGCAATTGCTTTTTGAAAATGAAACCAATGGACTCTTCTTATGGGGGTCTGGGACACTGGTGCAATTGAATTGGAATGGCGTGCAATTTGCGGCGCCTGTGATTTTGGTTACATTTATAATTGTCTTAATGCTTGCCAAGCCGATGGATATTTTATCCCTTGGTGAAGATATTGCTTCTTCTTTAGGTCAAAATGTCCGCCTGGTGAAACTGGCGGCGTGGGGAACTGCCATCGTTTTAGCGGCAACCACAGTCAGTGTCGTCGGACCAATCGGCTTTATCGGATTAATGGCGCCGCATATCGTCCGTATGATGGGAATACGCGGCCATCTTCAAATATTGATCCATTCTTTCCTGTGGGGCAGTGTCATGCTGATCGGCGCGGATGTACTTGGCCGGTTGATCCAACCTGGGCAGGAAGTACCTGCCGGCGCAATGACCGCATTAATCGGGGGGCCTTGGTTATTATATCTGGCATGGAAAACGGCCAGATCCATGAAACGCGGCGAAC
>CAZGMW010000054.1:0-8426 GCA_964526895.1 uncultured Planococcus sp.
TTTTAACGCCTTCAATTGGCAGCACATTTACAACTGGTGCCAAGAAACCGTGAATCACAAGACGTTCAGCTTCCTGTTTAGTAATTCCCCGGCTCATCAAATAATAGAGTTGCAGAGGATCTACACGGCCAACAGATGCTGCGTGGCCTGCAGTAACGTCATCTTCATCGATCAACAGAATCGGATTGGCGTCGCCGCGTGCGTTCGGGCTAAGCATCAATACACGAGATTCCTGCTCTGCGTTCGATTTTGTGGCACCATGCTCGATTTTGCCGATTCCATTGAATATAGAAGAAGCAGAATCTTTCATAACACCATGTTTCAGAATTTGGCCATCGGAGTTTTTGCCCCAATGCACAACTTTCGTGGTGAAATTCTGTTTTTGGCTGCCTCTGCCCACAACCACTGTTTTTGTATCGCCGATTGAGTTGTCACCAACCAAATGTGTAACATTCTCAGAAATCGTGTCGCTATCGTTCATCAAACCAAGCGCCCATTCAATTTTTGCATCACGCGCAACAATGCCACGACGATTAACGTAAGTTGTAAATCCTTCAGCAAGTACGTCTACTGCGCCATAAGTGATTTGTGCATTGTCTTCTGCAAACACTTCCGAAACGATATTGGCCAATCCGTTTGAATGTGCAACAGTTGAGAAATAATTTTCTACATATGTCACTTTACTGCTTGTATCCGCAACTACGATAACATGGTTGAATAACGAAGCATCGGCATCATCATGATAGAACACGACCTGTACCGGTTCTTCAATTTCAACATTCTTCGGAACATATAAGAAAGCTCCGCCGTTCATCAACGCAGCATGCAGTGCAGTCAACTTATGTTCATCGGCTTTGACACCATTTGTCATGAAATATTTCTTCACCAGATCGCCGTGTTCGCGGAGGGCTGTAAAAATATCCGTCAGAATGACCCCTTTAGCAGCCAAGTCATCAGAAACCCGTGAGAATGCCGGCGTGTTATTGTGCTGGATGTAAAGATTCTTCTGCTCAAAATCCACAATAGTTTTAATATCTTCTGTCAGATCTTCAATCGATCCGAAAGTTGAACTTGTTACCGTATGAACCGGATAATCTGTGAAATTCCAGTTCAAAATTTTTGTTTTATCCGGTTTCGGAAGCGGCAAAGTTTCCGCTTCTGCAAACGAGCGAAGACGCAGCTCGGTAAACCATGAAGGTTCACCATTCATTTCTGAAAAGGAGCGCAGCTCTTGCTCGGTCATTTTTAAATTTGTTTCAACCGTCATGCCAGTCTCTCCCTTCAATTATGCTTGTCCTACAGTCTCGTCTTCAATTCCAAGTTCTTGCTTGATCCAGTCGTAACCTTCAGCTTCCAATTTATGCGCAAGTTCTGCTCCGCCCGATTTCACAACGCGGCCTTGCATCATAACGTGGACATGGTCAGGCGTGATGTAATTTAAAAGACGCTGATAGTGAGTAATGATCAGGCATCCGAATTCTTCGCCTTTCATCTGGTTGATGCCATCAGAAACGACTTTCAAAGCATCGATATCCAACCCGGAATCAATTTCATCCAGTACAGCAATTTTCGGTTTGATCATCATCATTTGCAGAATTTCATTGCGTTTCTTTTCCCCGCCTGAGAATCCTTCATTCAAATAACGCTGTGCCATATCCTGGTCCATATCAAGAGTTTCCATTTTGCTGTCCAGTTCGCGGATGAATTTCATCAAAGAAATTTCATCGCCTT
Source organism: uncultured Planococcus sp. (assembly GCA_964526895.1). Lineage (GTDB taxonomy): Bacteria > Bacillota > Bacilli > Bacillales_A > Planococcaceae > Planococcus. The sequence goes on from CAZGMW010000054.1 coordinate 1,732, forward strand.
CCGCACGGCGTGCGTTCATAGCAGAGCGCATAAAATCAGCGTTTGTTACGCCTGAAATTTCGCTTGGGTACTGCATGGCAAGGAAAAGACCTGCGCGTGCGCGTTCGTCAACTTCCATATCAAGAACATCTTCTCCATCCAAAGTGATGGAACCAGAAGTTACTTCGTATTTCGGGTGGCCCATGATAGCTGAAGCCAATGTAGATTTACCTGTACCGTTCGGACCCATGATTGCATGGATCTCGCTTGTATTAATAGTTAAGTTTACACCTTTTAAAATCTGCTTGCCTTCGATTTCAACGTGTAAATCCTTGATGACCAAAGTTGACATGTAAATACCTCCATATAGTTAATGTTGAACGGATAACCATTCTAAATTAGTATCATTCTAATCTTAACCGATATCGACTACTGTGGCAAATCATTAAACCGGTAGAAAACCATGGCTCTAAACAATTTAAAACTCTGCTTTTCCTTTATTGAACTGCTCATTTTGAGAGAAAATACGAGATTTTTCATTTTCAATGAAAGTTATTTAATTGAGAATAGATTTCATTACACTTAGCCAAGACTGAGCTGGAATTTTTATAAAAAGGAGATCCCAACTATAAATCACAATTAAAAAAACCGGCACACTGGGCGCCGGCTTTACATTAGCATTCAACTGGTTAAATTTTTATATATCACGGTGTACTTGACGCTCTAACTGAGATACGATTCTTTGACTGTCATTATAATCTTGATCTCTTCGCTGTTCCACTTCAATAATCTTTCCCGGATCGTTCTGATACTCATTGATTCCAAATCCATGTGCATTTCTAAATGCCTGTTCCATTTTCTCAGTATGCTCGATACCGTGTGAATCGATAATAAATCATTCCTTTCAGATTTTCTTACATTATCCATTATACCCCAAGAGAATTTACATAAACTCACTTTTAATCAATTTATCAGAAAATGGACCTATCGTCATAGTTAATGGAAGAAAATAGAAAAGCCCGGCATTTTTATGCCGGGCTTGAAAAACTATTATATTAGTTGACTTCGTTTTGGATGCTTGAAGGAATCAAGTCATATTCTTCCATAATAGTGTTTAAGCTCTCATCTGCTTCTACAAACTTCGCATTAGCAGCTTCAAAAGAAGTTTCTTCTTCTGCAAGTGCTGCTGCTTTCATGTCATATGATTCTGCAATCATAGCAAGAGCTGCTTGGATGTCTTCTTCTTCTTCACTCAATGTTTCAGGAATTTCAATAGCTTGTACTGCTGCAGAAGCTTCTTCGGCTGAAGCTATAGCCCCTTCTTTCAAAGCTGTCAATTCTTCACCTTCCGGCAAAGTTTCTTCTGCCATCAATAGTTCATAAGCATTCAAATCAGCATCGACCTGGTTGATTGTGTTAGGAATTGTGATATAAAAATTGATCAATTCTGACTTCACTTCTGTATTTTCAGTCGAAGCTGTTTCGTCAGTTGTTTCATCCGTGACTTCTTCGTCCGTGACTTCCTCAGTCGGTTCGGTCGGTTCAACCACTTCTTCTGGTTCTTCTGATGAGCAGGCACTTAGTAAAAGAAATGACGACAATCCAACAAATAATAATTTTTTCATGATATTTCCTCCTAATTCTTACTTCCTTGCTTATATTACCATGTCTTGGCAAAAGTGTATAGAGAATAGGAAATAGTCGGAATGCACAGAATTCATTCTGTTTTCTAAACTTTCAGACCGTTTGTAAAACGATCGACAATATTAGTCAAAGCGCCATCCCCTGTTACATTTGTAGCTGTACCGAAGCTATCCTGCGCCATATAAAGTGCAATCATCAAAGCGACCATTGTTGCATCAAAACCAAGCATGCTTTGCAGCAGACCGATTGCTGCCATGACTGCACCGCCAGGAACCCCTGGAGCTGCGATCATCGTAACACCCAGCATCAGGATAAACGGAAAGAAAGAACCAAACTCAGGAGCTTGACCTGTAAGCAGCACAACTCCGATCGCACAGGATACGAGAGTAATCGTGCTTCCTGACAAATGGATTGTAGCAAACAAAGGAACCGAGAAGTCTGCAATGCGTTCGTCTGCTCCTGTCTTGCGTACTTGCCGAAGCGTGACAGGAATTGTTGCTGCCGATGACTGCGTGCCAAGCGCCGTGAAATAAGCCGGCATCATCGTCTTCAGCATTCTGAACGGATTTCTTTTTACTAAAGCGCCAGCTGTTCCATATTGAAGAACGAGCATCGACCAGTGGAGGATGATAATCAATACAAAGACAATACCGAATAATGATAGAATCTCCATCACTGCTCCGCCGTAAGCCATATTGGCAAAGATGCCAAAAATATAAAATGGCAGGAGTGGAATGATAATAACAGAAATCGTTTTCTCAATAATTTTTTGGAATTCATCAAAGAAGGAAATCATCGTTTTGCTGCCAGTGGAAGCCATTCCGATTCCAAGCAGAAATGCGAGGATCAACGCAGACATCACACCAAATAATGGAGCCATTTCGAGATTGATGAATGTCTCTGCCAGAGCGTGCTCCGGATCATCAAGACTCGTAAGTGTACGTCCTTCCATAAAACCTGGAAGCACTAGCATCGCTGCACCGAAAGCAAGTACTCCGGCAATCACAGTAGAACTGTAAGCGATAAGCGTTGAAATTCCCAGAAGCTTACCGGAACCCTTGCCCAGTTTCGCAATACCGGGTGCGATAAATCCGAGAATAATCAACGGCACGACAAAGTTCAGGAAGTTGCCGAAAATAGCGGTAAAAGTTGCAAATACTCTAACAATGTTCTCGGAAGCTATGGAACCAATTAATACGCCCAATATGATTGCCACAACTATCCTTGGCAATAAACCGAATTTAAATTTCATTGCGTGTCCCCCCTAGATGTACAAATGTTTTTGTAATAGATATCAAATTACCACAGAAAACAGAATAAGATAAGTCATTTTAAAATACACGGAACATTAGATGTATTGACTATATTGAAATAACTCCAATTATTCTCCCAACAAAAAAAGCACCCCGAAGGATGCTTGTTTCTTAACTATTCTACCGGGACTACAGAGCCGCCCCATTCTTCTAGGATGAAGTCTTGAATTTCGTCGGATTTCAGTGCTTCCACCAATGCCTGAACTTCTTCGTTGTCTTCATCACCCGCTGGTACAGCAATGATATTGACGTATGGTGAATCTGAATCTTCAAGGGCAATTGAATCTTCCTGAGGGTTGATGCCCGCGTCGATTGCATAGTTCGAGTTGATCAACACAGCATCTCCTTCGCCTTGTTCATACATTTGCACCAATAGAGAAGCTTCGTAATCTGTTTCAAATTGCAGGTTTTTCGGATTTTCAACAATATCGCTTACTTCGGCTTTAGTTTTATCAATGTCTTCAGCTAAAGTGATCAATCCTTGCGCTTCCAGCATAGACAAAATACGTCCGTGGTCAGCCACTGAACTGCTCATTAAAATAGTTGCCCCTTCCGGAAGCTCTTCTAAAGAATCATATTCCTGGGAGTAGACACCGATTGGCTCAATGTGGATTCCGCCGGCATTTGCAAAGTCATAACCGTTCTCTTCAATCTGTGCTTCAAAATATGGGATATGCTGAAAGTAGTTGGCATCAATTTCGCCCGACTCAAGGTCCTGGTTCGGGAAAATATAATCCTGGTATGTTTCGATTTCCAATTCGATTCCCTGCTCTTCCAGAATCGGCTGCACCTGCTCCAGAATCTCAGCGTGCGGTACGTTCGATGCACCCACTTTTATTGTAGTTACTTCTCCTTCAGCAGATCCGCCACTTACGACTTCTTCGCTGTCGCTGCCGCATCCTGCCAATGCCAATGTCGCCAATAATGTTCCTGTTGCAAGTTTTTTCATAATGTGTACTCTCCCTTTTCTATGCTGTTTGTTTTTTATGTTAACGGACTTACCGTCATCAACGTTTGTCTGCTTTTCTGGTTAACGCGTCCCCAACGAATTGGATGATAAATACAATGATTAAAATTAAAATGGTAGCCATTAATACGATATCAGGACGGCTGCGCTGGAACCCGTCCAGAAATGCCAGTGTTCCCAATCCGCCTGCACCAATGACACCAGCCATAGCAGTGTAACCAACTAAAGCAATGGATGTAACTGTAATACCTGAAATCAATGCCGGTTTCGATTCCGGCAATAAAACTTTCCGAATGATGGTCCCGGTAGTTGCCCCCATGGACCGCGCCGCTTCAACGACTCCTTTGTCAATTTCCTGGAATGCAATCAACACCAGACGGGCATAAAATGGAGCCGCACCGATGATCAGCGCCGGCAATGCGGCGTTCGGTCCCCGTATGGTGCCAATCAGGAAGCTTGTAAATGGAATCAAAAGAATGATCAAAATGATGAATGGAATGGAGCGGAATACGTTGACGAAAACTCCTGTTAGCCAGTAGACGATTTTATTCGCCCATAATTGCTTAGGCGCAGTCAAAAATAATATGATGCCGAGTATAAGGCCGATTACAAAAGTAAAGAATGTGGACATTGCTGTCATATATAATGTTTCCAAGGTTGCTTCCCACATTTTATCCCAATCGACGTTTGGAAATAACGACTCAATCATTCGCCATCACCTCCGCCTGTACATTTTCCTGATTGAGAAACTGGAGAGCCTGCCGGATTTCAGCGTCCGAACCTTTTAACTGGAGGATTAATGTTCCATATGCTCCCCGCTGGGTGTGCGATATTTTCCCCTGCACAATATTCACTTCCACCGGATACTGCCGAATCAGTCCAGTCAGTATCGGCTGCTCCGCCTGTTCACCAACAAACACCAGTTTCACAAGTTCTCCTGTCGGATATAACTCCCGGAGATGTTTAATCGTCTCAACCGAATCTTCCGACTCAGTAACTTGTGCCACAAAACGTTTGGTGATTTCCTGTTTCGGTGTCTGGAAAATTTCAAGCACATCTCCCAGTTCCACCACTTTTCCGCCTTCCATAACAGCTACGCGGTGACAAATTTTTCTGATGACATGCATCTCATGTGTAATCAGAACAATCGTTAATCCAAGACGCTTATTGATGTCGACCAACAGGTCCAATATCGCATCCGTTGTTTCAGGATCAAGTGCAGACGTCGCTTCATCACAAAGTAAAACTTCCGGATCGTTTGCCAATGCGCGGGCAATGCCGACGCGTTGCTTCTGTCCGCCCGACAGCTGTGAGGGATAGGCGTTTTCGCGGCCATCCAAACCGACCAACTCGACCAACTCTTTTACTCTGGCCACTCGCTTGGCTTTTGGAACACCCGCGATCTCAAGCGGAAATTCGATGTTCTCCTGAACCGTCCGTGACCAAAGAAGATTGAAATGCTGGAAGATCATACTTACTTTCTGGCGCGCTTTTCTTAGCTCCGCACCTTTGATGTCCGTAATCTTCTGGCCGTTGATATCAACGGTACCGGAAGAAGGCTTTTCCAATCCATTCAATATGCGGATCAATGTACTTTTACCTGCACCACTATAGCCGATGATGCCGAATATTTCGCCGTCATCAATCGTCAGATTTACATCATCCACAGCTGTCAATGCAGTTTTTCCGCTATCAAATATTTTCGTCAATTGCTTTAACTCAATCATTGCTGCACTCTCCTACTCTAAAATAAAAAACCCTTCTGCTCACAAATGAGCAGAAGGGCATCGTAAAAAAAATACGTTAACCGTTCTCTCATCTTCCAAAGCTTTCACTTTGTGTGACTTGGCACCATTTCATTTTCATGACGGTTGCCGGGCTTCACAGGGTACTTCCCTCCACCACTCTCCATAAGAGTTACGTTATTAAGTTTGCTGTTTCAGATTCTTAATTTACCACGGCTTGTTTTATACGTCAACAATTTTTAACTTTCCGTATAAATAGGGCACGGAATGAAAAGCATATACCTTTTCCTTCAGCTTGCCATTTTCCGTAATCAAGAGACATGGTACACTTTCAACTTCATATAAAGCAGCAATTTCCTGCACATAATTCAAGTTTGCTTTACCCATTGTCAAATCAGGCAGAGCCGCGCCGACGACTTCCAGCATTTTCGAAGCGAGCTGGCAGGTGCCGCACATCGGTGTGTATAGATAATAAGCAGCCAAGTTATTCGTATTTTTGGCTTTAGTCCATTGTTTATGGTTCCACTCTTCCATATTTCGTCATCCTTCGGCTAATAGGTTATTGACCCGGACGTTTGCTGCAATCAGAACATCAATCAGAATTCGTAAAGGAGTCGTTGCCACTTCCTTGTAACTCCTGTCGATATAAAAATGGCGGGCTTCCGGAAACTCCCGCTTCACCAATTTCCTCAGCTTCTCTCCGGATTTATCTGCATCCAGCAAAACAATAATATCCTGGCCCTCGAAAGGCAGCAGCAATTCCTCGAGCCTTGTCGCACTCACTGTACCATTTGTGCAAAGAATCGTCACGGATTCTGCAATGAGCGGCGCAATTCTGTTTTTATCCGATATTCCTTCCACCACAATCACTTTATCCATAATCCAACACCCCACTGACTAATTGGAATAGAAAGCATGCAAGTGTGACTATATATTATACAACCGATCTAATATATTCAATCAATATAGTTTTTGCAGCGAATCGCTTGGCCTGCAATAAATAGTTATTAAAAAAAGCGCCAAAAAACAGGCGCTTACTGGTTCTTA
>CAZGMW010000055.1:0-8375 GCA_964526895.1 uncultured Planococcus sp.
CGGACGGCCTTCATCCGTGACCGGGATATTATTGAAAACAAAAAATCCTTTTTCCTTGAATTCGCCTGTACCATCCACGACTTCATAGCGGCGAGGTGTTTGGAAAATGCTTTTGCCTTCAGTTTCATGCAGGATCAAAGTGGTATTTTCACCTTGCATCACCACCATATTTTCTTCAGGATGTTTCTCGCGCATGCTCTTCATGTACTCATATGTTCCTGTTGTCATGAATAAATTCATTGTAAATCCCTCCTAAGTATATCTTCAGTATAACTTTCCCTGAAAAAAATGACAGCAAACCCCTTTTGTCGAACCGGTGAAGCCAGAAGCGTCTATTTTATGACATTTGCCGGCAGAATCTATACAATGAGAAACAGAGCGTCTATAGTATATACGGACATAAAAACGATATGCAGTGGATGATACATTTTGAAGGGATGTTTTGAGTAATGGCTTTTAACGATACTTACCTGAGGGCAACAAGAGGGGAAAAAACAGATCATGTACCAGTTTGGTTCATGAGACAAGCTGGCCGCTCCCAGCCGGAATACCGCAAGATCAAAGAAAAATACTCACTTGAGGAGATTACGCATCAGCCTGAACTTTGCGCTTATGTAACAAAATTGCCGGTCGATCAATACAATGTTGATGCTGCAATTCTGTACAAAGACATCGTGACGCCGCTGCCGGCAATCGGAGTAGATGTGAAAATCAAAGCCGGAATCGGACCTGTGATCGATAATCCGATCCGCACGATGGAAGATATCACCCGGCTCGGCGAAATCAATCCTGAGCAGGACGTTGACTATGTATTGAATACGATCAAATTATTAACTGAAGAACAATTGAATGTGCCGCTTATCGGCTTTTCAGGTGCTCCTTTCACGCTCGCGAGCTATATGATCGAAGGTGGCCCTTCACGCAGCTACAATAAAACAAAAGCGATGATGGTGTCCCAGCCGCAGATGTGGTTTGCATTGATGGACAAACTTGCAGATACGATCATTCCATATGTGAAAGCGCAAATAAAAGCGGGAGTAAAAGCAATCCAGATCTTTGATTCGTGGGTTGGTGCTTTGAACGTGGAAGATTACCGCATATTCATCAAGCCTGTGATGGACCGGATCTTCAACGAACTTCGGGAAGAAGGCGTGCCGATGACGATTTTCGGTGTTGGCGCAAGCCATTTGGCGAAGGAATGGCACGAATTGCCAGTGGACGTTGTTGGACTGGATTGGCGTTTGCCGATTTCAGAAGCCCGTTCAATGGGGCTGACAAAATCTTTGATGGGGAATTTCGATCCTTCTTATCTTTTGGCTGATTGGCCGGTAATCGAGGAGCGAACGAAAAGAATCCTCGATATGGGGATGCAGGATGACGGCTATATTTTCAATCTTGGCCACGGTGTATTCCCGGAAGTCAATCCCGATACATTGAAACGCCTCACAGCATTCGTGCATGAATACAGTACGGCCTACAAAGCTAAAAACTAATCGACTATAAAATCTTAGAGGTGACTGATGATGAAAAAGACAATGGGATTATTGGTGATGGCATATGGCACGCCTTATAAAGAAGAAGATATCGAAAGATACTACACGCACATCCGCCGCGGCCGCAAGCCAAGCGAAGAAAGCCTGGAAGATCTTCGCAGCCGCTACCAGGCAATAGGTGGACTGTCACCATTGGCAAAAATTACAGAAGACCAGGCCAATGGATTATGTGACCGTTTAAATGAATTGCAGGATGAAATCGAATTTAAAATGTATTTGGGATTGAAACATATTGAACCTTTCGTTGAAGACGGAGTGGAAGCGATGCAAAAAGACGGCATTACGGAAGCCGTTTCAATTGTATTGGCACCACATTTCTCGACATTCTCTGTTAAATCCTACAATGGCCGTGCGGCTGAAGCTGCAGAAAAAGCGGGCATCAGCCTGGTTTCTGTGGAGAGCTGGTATACAGAACCGAAATTCATCCAATATTGGAGCGAAAAAGTCAGCGCAGCTTTTGCTGAAATGTCGGAAGAAGAACGCGCGAAATCATGTCTGATCGTATCCGCGCATTCGTTGCCTGAAAAAATCATCGCTAACGGTGACCCATATCCGGATCAATTGAAAGAAACAGCTGATATGATTGCACAGGCTGCTGGCGTGGAAAATTACGAAGTCGGCTGGCAAAGTGCCGGACAGACACCTGAACCATGGATTGGTCCGGATGTTCAAGATTTGACTCGTGAATTGCACGATGTAAAAGGTTATAACTCGTTTGTTTATACACCAGTAGGATTTGTAGCGGATCACCTGGAAGTGCTGTTTGACAATGATTACGAATGTAAAGTTGTCTGTGACGAAATCGGCGCAGCATACCGCCGTCCTGAAATGCCGAACGTGCAGCCGTTGTTCATAGACGGCCTTGCGGATGTAGTAATGAAAAAACTGGCTGAAAAATAAGGCGTTTATTTTTTCAGGCATGGAGCGGAATTTGAGGAAGACAAGCCACCCTCCCGCAAATGAACCCTTGGAGGAATAAATCAATGAAGAAAATTATTTGGGCAGCCATATTTTTTGGCTTGCTGCTGCTTGCAGCTTGTGGAGAAGAAGATGATTCTGCAGGTGCTGGCATGAGCACAGAACTGATCGAAACCGAATTTAATTCGCCGGAAACAGCTGAGCCAGGAGAAACAATGACTCTCTCGGTGACAGTCACTCAAGGCGAAGAGTTGGTGGAAGACGCAGATGAAGTGGTTTACGAAGTGTGGGAGTCCGGCCATCGCAGCGACAGTGAAATGCTGACAGCTGAACATACAGAAGATGGTGTATACGAAGCAGAGACCATTTTCGATAAAGAAGGGCTCTATTTTGTCCAGGCGCATACGTCAGCCAGACGGCTTCACGTAATGCCGAAACACGAAATTACAGTCGGAGACCCGGATCCCGAATCGATTATTCCGGATGACAGTGACGACGCTGACAGTAATGTCGACATGGAAGGCCATGGAGGCCACTGATCGAACTTGATTCATACAGAAAAAGGCAAGCGCAGAAAAAATTGCGCTTGCCTTTTTAATTATTAAATTTCTGAACAGGAACTGCATTTTGTACCGTAACATTCATGTTGTTCTTCAATCTGATCTCCGCAAGTGGCGCATTGTTTCGGTGGCAGGTTCTTAAAAAATTCAACTACGTTCTCAATCATACATTCCAGCTCCTTTTGTTATAGTACTGTATTTGTTTAAGTAAGTGTATTATAACAGTTAGAAGAAGTCAATGATAAACCGTGAATAATTTTCAATAATCCGTTAAACTGATTAAAGGAAACAATCTAAAGGAGAGAGATTATGTATTTCGTAGATAATAAGGGAATTACCGATCCACGCATCAATTTGGCTATTGAAGAATACCTGTTGAAAAATATGGATGTAGAGAAAGATCCATTCCTGCTGTTCTATATCAATGAGCCGTCGATCATCATCGGCAAAAACCAGAATACAGCTGAAGAAATCAATACGGACTATGTCGATTCAAATGGTATCCATGTTGTGCGCCGTCTATCTGGCGGTGGAGCGGTCTATCATGATCTCGGCAATTTGAATTACAGTTTCATCACGATCGATGACGGGGAAAGTTTCCGTAATTTCCGGAAATTCACGGAACCGGTCGTAAACGCGCTCAATAGCCTTGGAGTTAAAGCTGAATTATCCGGCCGTAATGATTTGATGGCTGAAGGACGTAAAATTTCAGGAAATGCCCAGTTTTCGACTAGAGGCCGGATGTATACACACGGCACATTATTATTTGATACAAATATGGATGAAGTAGTTTCTGCGCTGAAAGTAAGCAAGGAAAAAATCGAATCGAAAGGCATTAAGTCGATTCGCAGCCGCGTTGCCAATATTTCAGAGTTTCTCGAAGAGCCGATGACCGTTACGGAGTTCCGTTCTGCGATTCTGCACTCTATCTTTGAAGGTGAGGAAAACGTAAAACTTTGGGAACTGACGGATAAGGACTGGGAAGGCATCCATGAGATTTCCCGTGAGCGCTATGGCAATTGGGACTGGAATTACGGCAAGTCACCGAAATTCAATGTGAAACATTCACACCGCTTCCCTGTAGGAGGAATCGATGTTCGTCTGCAAGTCGAAAAAGGAATAGTGGAGGATGCAAAAATTTTCGGTGACTTCTTCGGAGTCGGCGATGTATCCGAACTTGAAAATGCGATTACAGGTGTGAAATACGAACGCAATGCATTGGATGAGGCGATTTCTGACTTGGATATACCGAAACTTCTCGGCGGCATCACAAAAGAAGAATTTTTAAAATTGATTTATTAATAAATCGTAAAGAGTCTGCTACTTTGCAGGCTCTTTTGTTAGAATGGTAATAAAAAGGAAAAGGGGATCTGCCATGCCAGCACAACGGATATTTATTGTAGAAGATGATTTGAAAATAGCGGCCATGCTTGCGGAGACACTCCGGAAATACCATTATGAAGTGGAAACGGCGAAAGATTTTGATCGAATATTGGAAGAAGCTGATGCATTTGATCCCCATCTGATTCTTCTGGACATCAATCTTCCATCTTATGACGGCTATTATTGGTGCCGCCAGCTTCGGCTGACCACCACATGCCCGATCATCTTCATCTCTGCGCGGTCTGGTGAGATGGATCAGATTTTTGCATTGGAAAATGGCGGAGATGATTTCATCACGAAACCTTTCCATTATGAAATCGTCCTTGCAAAAATAAGAAGCCATTTGCGCAGGGCATATGGTGAATATGCTTTCAAACAGGAAGAGCGATCTGTCAAAGCCGGACGCCTTACTCTATATATGGAAAGAATGGAATTGCATGTGAAGAATGAAATTATTCCCTTGCAGAAAAAAGAAGCGACTGTCTTGGGAATATTGTTGGCACAGTATCCGAAAGTGGTTTCCCGTGAACAATTATTGGAAGAGCTTTGGGATGACCAAGCTTTTGTTGATGAAAACACATTGAACGTCAACATGACAAGAGTGCGGAAAAAGCTGGCTGATTACGGGGTTTTGTCCACCATTGAAACTGTAAGAGGAGCGGGATACCGCCTGCTGATTGATGAGGGGGAACTTTGATGCTCCGCCTGTTTTTAAAAGAACATGCTGCTTACATAGTATTCCAGTTGGTATTGGTCGCATTTATATTGATTCTTTATTGGCTGGATGGATTCCGCAACGTCGATACAGCTGTCTATTCGTTCGTCATCAGCACGCTGTTGACTTTGTCGTTTCTCGGAGCACGCTATATCAAGCGGTATCGCTATTACAAAAAAATCAGTGAAAGCCCGGCAACAATGGAGCATATGCTGCAAAAGGAAGGCCGTTCGCCTGAACAGGTACAGCTGGATCTGTACCATCAGAAGTTATATAAGGTTTATCAGAACGAAGCTCAAGCGCTGTATGCGTCTCAGTCCCGCCATCTGCAGTTCATGAACCAATGGGTCCATCAGATGAAAACCCCGATTTCCGTCATCCAGCTGCTTCTCCAAAATCCCGATGAATTGGACAAAACCAGTGTGGCAGAAGAAGTCGACCGTCTGAAAGCAAGCCTCGATACTGTTTTAATGAACGCAAGGCTTGATACATTTGAGCAGGATATTCAAATTGAACAAGTGAATCTGCGTAGTCTGGCTTCTGAAATCATCACTGAGAACAAGCGCCTGTTCATTTCGAAGCAAGTTTATCCCGTGATAGAAGTGGATGAAAAATTCCATATAGCCACGGACCGCAAATGGATGAAATTCATATTGGGGCAATTGATCACCAATGCTGTGAAATATACATTTGAAAAGGACAAGAAAGTCTATATTGCTGCAGCATGCCACGAAAGCCATATCCATCTGTCCATACGAGATGAAGGGATCGGCATACCATCCACTGATTTGGCACGGGTGACAAAAGCTTTTTTTACAGGTGAAAATGGCAGGAAAACGGCAGAATCCACCGGTATGGGGCTTTATATTGCCAAGGAAGTATGCAAAAGGCTTGGCCATGAACTGGAGATTGAGTCGGCAGTAGGTCAAGGAACCACTGTATCCATTCTTTTTTCAAATCAGGATACTGTTTTATAGGGGGAGAAATATGCCATTAGTAAAAATTGATGATGTTACAAAAGTCTATGAGGGCAAAGTTACACACCGAGCCATCAATCAATTGGGATTTGAAGTGGAAAAAGGGGAATTTCTCGCAATCATGGGACCATCAGGCAGCGGCAAAACCACTTTGTTGAACTTGATCTCAACAATCGACGATCTTACTTCAGGTAATATTCTGATCGATGGCATCAATCCCCATGAATTGGATAACAACGATTTGGCGCTTTTTCGCAGAAGAAAATTAGGTTTTGTTTTTCAGGATTTTAATCTCCTGCAAATGCTGACGATAGAGGAAAATCTGGTCCTTCCCTTGACGCTTGATTATATTCCGTTGGATAAGATGGCAAATAGAGTTATGAATATTGCCGATCGGCTCAGTTTAAAACCCATACTTCATAAACGGCCGAATGAGATTTCGGGAGGGGAAGCCCAGCGTACCGCAATCGGTCGTGCCCTTATCCATAGACCTGACTTGATTTTGGCAGATGAACCTACAGGCAATCTCGACTCCAAAGCTTCCCGTGAAGTTTTGGAACTGCTATCTGGCATCAATCAGCAAGAAGGAGCCACCATCATCATGGTGACCCACGATCCGATTGCAGCGAGCTATTGCAACCGGGTGCTGTTTATCAAAGACGGTGAATTTTTCAATGAAATCTACAGTGATGAACGGCGCCAGACTTTCTATCAGCGCATATTGAATGTCCTGTCTTTGTTGGGAGGCAATGTGAATGACCTTTCGGCAGCTCGCCTACCGTAATGTGCTGCGTAACCTAAGAAGTTATGCGGCTTTTTTTCTTGCCAGTGTCGTATCAGTCATGGTGTTCTTTGTCTATTCAATGTTCATCTTTCATCCATTATTTGAAGAAGATGGACTGGGGACGATGGCCGTCCGAGGTATGCTCATTGCAGAAGTTGTGCTTTACGTCTTCACCTTGTTTTTCCTTTTTTATTCAATGAGTGCATTTTTGCAGGCGCGCTCGAAAGAATTTGGGGTATTGGTGCATCTGGGGATGACCAAGAAGCAATTAAGTAAAATGATATTTTTTGAAATGATGATTTTGGGCAGTATTTCAACCGCGGCAGGAATCGCTTTCGGATTTGCTTTTTCAAAATTCTTCTTTATGGTTGGGCGCGAAATCATGGAACTTGAATCCTTGCCTTTGTACATCAGCTGGCAACCATTTCTTTTGACAATCGGCGCCTTTGCGAGTTTGTTTATCATTATCTCGTTCATAAGCGTCGGCTTTATCCGCACGAAACGGGTTTTGAATTTATTGCAGGGTTATTGGAGAATGGATGAGGTAGGGAAGAACTCGAAAATGCTCTCTGCAGCGGGCGTTGGATTCTTGCTATTGTCTTATATACTTGCTGCGTTGGTGGATGATGAAACCATCTACTCCATGGTTTTTATCATCCCGCCACTAGCGACAGTCGGCACCTATCTGTTCTTTACACATTCGCTTCACGCGTTGCTCGGTTTAATGAAAAAAAACAAAACTGTTTTTTGGCATAAGACGCGTCTGGTTTCAATCGCAGACTCTTCTTTCAAATTGAGAGACAGCGCGCAAATGTTCTTCATCGTCACCATCGTATCGACAATCGCTTTTTTGACGGTAGGGACCCTGGCGTCATTCACTTCTTATACGGGTGATTTCCGGGAATCCAATCCTCTCAGCCTGATTTATATTTCGTTTGAAGATGATGTACAGGAAGAAGCGCATATTGCCCTGCTGAAAAATCAATTGGAACAGAAAGGTTTGGCATATGACAGTGTACAGCTGTCGATCAAACGCCAAACTTCAGCAGCGAGCGGCAATGAAGTGGATATTCTGCAGGCTTCTCAATTTAATCGTCTGGCCAGCGCACTTGGTTATGAGACAGTGGAACCTGCAGAAGGTGAAGGGATTTTTATCCCTTACTCGCAGGAATCGCTGGCAACGCTCAATGAAACAGTGACTGATACAGTGTTGCTTGAAAGTGGAGTTCCACTTTTTATCTCGACAGCATATCCTCATGTCCTATTTCCGAACCATACTTTGAATGCCAACAGCATCATTGTCAACGATGAAGATTTTGAAAAAATTGAAGAGCCCCTGCTTGGTTACACCCAAGAACAATCTTCGTTTGATTATTATGCATTTCATGTGCCGGATTGGACGGCCACTCTTGGGATAGGCATTCAATTGTCTGATAAAATGGATGAAGCTTTCGAAACAGGTGATTTTGAACAAATTTCCTATTA
>CAZGMW010000056.1:0-8368 GCA_964526895.1 uncultured Planococcus sp.
ACAAAAAGTTCTTCAACTGGCACAAGAAGAAGCAATCCGCATGAAGCATGAATCTATTGGAACAGAACATATTTTGCTTGGTTTAATTCGTGAAGGTGGCGGTATTGCAGCCAAAGCTCTGGAAGCGATTGAAGTTAATACGCAATTAATCGAAGAAGGTGTTACAGAACTTGTGGGCATCGGCGAAAAAGATGTCGGTCCAATCGTGCATTATACACCGAGAGCGAAAAAAGTTATTGAGTTATCAGTAGATGAATCTAGAAAACTAGGTCATTCCTATATTGGTACAGAACATTTGCTGCTGGCACTTATCCGTGAAGGCGAAGGGGTAGCTGCCCGTGTGCTTGGCAATGCTGGAGTCAGCTTGAATAAAGCCCGTCAACAAGTATTGCAATTACTTGGCAGCAACGAGCAGGCTTCTACAGGAAGCAGCCCGAACGCGTCGGCCAATACACCGACTTTGGACGGCCTAGCTCGTGATTTGACACAAGTTGCGCGCGAAGGTAGCTTGGATCCAGTAATCGGCAGAAGCGATGAGATTACACGTGTAATCGAAGTGTTAAGCCGCCGGACAAAGAATAATCCAGTGTTAATCGGAGAACCAGGTGTAGGTAAAACTGCAATTGCGGAAGGTCTGGCCCAACAGATTGTAAATAATGAAATTCCGGAAACTTTGCGTGATAAACGCGTAATGGTTCTTGATATGGGTACAGTTGTCGCTGGAACTAAATACCGCGGTGAATTTGAAGATCGCTTGAAAAAAGTTATGGATGAAATCCGTCAAGCGGGCAATGTTATCCTATTTATCGATGAACTTCATACATTGATTGGTGCCGGTGGAGCAGAAGGGGCAATTGATGCTTCGAATATCCTGAAACCAGCTTTGGCAAGAGGAGAACTTCAATGTATCGGTGCGACAACTTTGGATGAGTATCGCAAGTATATTGAAAAAGATGCAGCACTTGAAAGACGTTTCCAACCAATTCAAGTGGATGAGCCTTCAGTAGAAGAGTCAATTCAAATTATCAAAGGGTTGCGCGATCGTTACGAAGCTCATCACCGTGTGAAAATTACGGATGAGGCGATTGACGCGGCAGCGAAGATGTCTGATCGTTACATTTCAGACCGTTTCCTACCGGATAAAGCTATTGATTTAATTGATGAAGCGGGTTCTAAAGTAAGACTTCGCTCATATACTACTCCACCAGATCTTAAGGAAATGGAAACGAAACTTGAAGCTGCCCGTTCTGAAAAGAATGAGGCGGTACAGAGCCAGGAGTTTGAAAAAGCGGCATCTCTCCGTGATGCAGAACAGAAATTGAAAGATCAATTGGATAAAACGAAAAAAGAATGGAAAGAAAAACAAGGCAAGGAAGAATCTGAAGTGACTGTCGAAGATATAGCAAAAGTCGTATCTATGTGGACAGGCATTCCAGTATCAAAACTGGCTCAGACTGAATCCGATAAATTATTGAATCTGGAAGAAATTCTTCATGGGCGTGTCATTGGCCAAAACGAAGCTGTCACTTCTATTTCGAAAGCCATTAGACGTGCACGTGCAGGGTTGAAAGATCCGAAACGCCCAATCGGTTCATTTATCTTCCTTGGCCCTACTGGGGTAGGTAAAACGGAATTGGCGCGTGCCTTAGCTGAATCGATGTTCGGCGATGAAGATGCGATGATCCGCATTGATATGTCCGAATACATGGAAAGACATTCGACTTCCCGCCTGGTCGGTTCGCCTCCAGGTTATGTCGGTTATGACGAAGGCGGTCAGCTAACTGAAAAAGTCCGCAGAAAACCGTATTCTGTTGTACTTCTTGATGAAATTGAAAAAGCGCACCCTGATGTATTCAACATCCTGTTACAGGTACTTGAAGATGGGCGTTTAACGGATTCAAAAGGCCGTCGTGTCGATTTCCGTAATACAGTCATCATTATGACGTCGAACGTCGGCGCAGAAGAATTGAAATACAATAAATATGTTGGTTTCAATTTGGAAGATGCGAAAACGGATTATAAGGACATGAAATCAAAAATGCTTGCAGAATTGAAAAAAGCATTCCGTCCGGAGTTCCTTAACCGGATCGATGACATGATCGTATTCCACTCTCTTGAAAAAGAGAACTTGCGTGAAATTGTGACATTGATGACGAAGCAATTGGCTGATCGCTTGCGGGAGCAGGACATTAATCTGGAATTGACAGAAGATGCTCTCGATAAAATTGCCAAAGAAGGATACGATCCGGAGTACGGAGCTCGTCCTCTTCGCCGATCGCTGCAGAAACATGTAGAAGATCGCTTATCTGAAGAGCTTCTAAAAGGAACGGCCCTTGCAGGTCAACGCATCATCTTTGATGTAGAGAATGATGAATTTGTCGTTCGTACAAACGAACCTGTGAAAAAATAAGCATAAGGTATTCCGCTCGCCGGAGAAATTTCTCCGGCGAGCGGTTTTTCATTAGAAGGAGGGCCCTATGGCTAAAAAGAAATCGAAATTCGTTTGTCAATCGTGTGGTTACGAATCGGCAAAATGGATGGGTAAATGTCCGAATTGCGGAGAATGGAACCAAATGACTGAAGAGGTTGAGCTGGTTGTTCCAAAAGGAACGAGAAATGCTTTTCAACATACGGCGGCTGCGCCTCAAAAAGCGACGCCGATCAATTCGATTGAGACAAAAGAAGAGCCCCGGGTTACGACTGAAATGAGTGAGTTGAATCGGGTGCTTGGTGGAGGAATCGTACCGGGATCGCTTGTGCTGATAGGGGGAGATCCGGGTATCGGGAAATCGACCTTGCTCTTACAGGTTTCAGCGATGTTGGCCAATAGCGGCAGTAAAGTGCTTTATATTTCCGGTGAAGAATCCATTCGCCAGACAAAGCTGCGGGCAGAGCGTCTCGATGCCTCTTCATCCAATCTCTATATTTATGCAGAAACCAATCTTGAATTGATCAATAATACAATCGACGAGGTGGATCCGGATTTTGTTATCGTTGACTCGATTCAGACGGTTCATCACCCGGAAGTGACATCTGCACCAGGAAGCGTTACACAAGTCCGTGAGAGTACAGCGGAATTGATGCGCATCGCCAAAACGAAGAATATTGCTATTTTCCTCGTTGGGCATGTGACGAAAGAAGGGCAAATAGCTGGACCGAGAATACTTGAACATATGGTGGATACGGTCCTTTATTTTGAAGGGGAGCGTCATCACACGTACCGGATTTTGCGCAGTGTGAAAAACCGTTTCGGTTCAACGAATGAAATCGCGATTTTTGAAATGCTGCAAAGCGGATTAAAAGAAGTTTTGAATCCGTCCGAATTATTTTTGCAAGAACGATCAAGCGGAGCAGCCGGGTCGACAGTCGTTGCTTCAATGGAAGGGACGCGTCCGATTCTGGTGGAAATCCAGGCGCTTGTTACGCCGTCCAGCTTCAATTACCCGAAACGGATGGCGACAGGACTTGATCAAAACCGCGTTTCCTTGCTGATGGCTGTCTTGGAAAAACGGATGGGCATGTTGCTCCAAGCGCAAGACGCCTATATTAAAGTTGCCGGAGGAGTAAAATTAGACGAACCGGCTATCGATTTGGCTGTTCTGGCAAGCATCGTTTCCAGTTACCGCGATACAGCACCGAACGGTTTTGATTGTATTATCGGTGAAGTCGGTTTGACGGGTGAGGTGCGCCGCGTATCCCGTATAGAACAAAGGGTGCAGGAAGCAGCAAAACTCGGCTTTAAACGGGCAATCGTTCCTAATTCCAATATCGGTGGCTGGGATTTCCCGGAAGGTATCCGAGTCGTTGGGGTAGAAACAGTAAACGATGCGTTAAAAGAGATTTTCCCCCAGTAGGAGGCATATTGCCTCCTACAATTTTATCTGAATAAGGTCTTAACAGCGTTTTCCAAATGATATGTGTATAATTGAAAAGAAGGAGGTGGAAATATGTTAAAAAGAATTATTCAAGTTTTATTTTTATTGATCGGTGCTACTGTCGGAATTATATTCTTACCTTATGTTTTTGAACTCATACCTATTCTCGACAATCCCTGGATCGATAACGCAATCGTTGCCGCTATTGTGGGAGCGATCCTGTTTTTCTTCTTATCATTATTGTTTGCAGATTCATTGGTGCGATTCATGAAATGGATGGAAGAGAAATTGCTTCGAGCACCAACCCCGGATTTATTGTTCGGGACAGTAGGATTGATCATCGGGTTGATTGTGGCATTTCTCATCGGTTTTGCTTTAAGTACGATTGACATTCCGCTTGTGGCAACTGCGGCACCGATTGTCCTGTCCGTGGTGCTGGGCTATCTTGGGTTCCAGGTTGGTTTCCAGAAACGGGATGAGATGTTAAGCATGCTGACACCCTCAAAATTGGCGTTGAACGCCAAGAAAAACGAAGAGGATCAGGAATTAAAGGCATTGCCAGTAAATAAAACAGATTATAAATTATTGGACACAAGTGTCATCATTGATGGTCGGATTGCTGATATTTCAGCCACAGGTTTCATGGAAGGCACTTTTGTCGTGCCGCAATTTGTGTTATCCGAACTGCAGCATATTGCAGATTCGTCGGACACATTAAAGCGCACAAGAGGGCGCCGCGGACTCGACATCTTAAAGCGGCTGCAAAGTGAACGCGAGGGTGCCATTATGATTACGGAAGAAAGTTTTGATGAAGTGGCGGAAGTGGATTTGAAATTGATGCGGGCGGCCAAGAAAATGGGTGGCCAAGTCGTAACAAACGATTTTAATTTGAATAAAGTCTGTGAACTGCATAATGTGCCTGTCTTGAATATCAATGATTTGGCGAATGCTGTAAAACCAGTGGTTATACCAGGTGAAGACATGCATGTCGTCGTGATTAAAGATGGTAAAGAACAGAATCAGGGCGTCGCTTACTTGGATGATGGCACGATGATCGTCATTGAAGACGGCAAGAAATACATCGGTGACGCAATCGATGTAACGGTCACAAGTGTGCTGCAAACTTCTGCGGGACGAATGATTTTTGCTAAGCCACGCGGCGCTAAATGATAGATAAAAGGATGTAAACTCATGAACTATACAGTTGTTTTGCCTGCCGCAGGGAGCGGCAAGCGGATGAAAGCGAATAAGAATAAATTGCTGTTGGAACTATTCGATAAACCTATTTTCATCTATACGCTTGAAGTTTTTCAGCAGGATCCTAACTGTGAGGCGATTTGGCTTGCGGTAAAAGAGGAAGAGCGTTCATTAATGGAGGATTTTGTGAAAGAATACGGGATTACGAAAGTGGCAGGCTTTGCTGTGGGCGGTATTGAAAGACAGGATAGCGTCCGGGCATGCCTTGAGATGATTCCCGCATGTGACGTAGTGCTCGTGCATGACGCCGCACGTCCATTTATTGATGCCGAAGTGATTTCGCGACTTGCTGGGGAAGCGTCCGCTTCCGGTGCGGCGATTGCAGGTGTTCGGGTAAAAGATACGATCAAAAAAGCGGAATCTGGTTTTATTACGGAGACAATTGAGCGGGAAAAGCTATGGATCATTCAGACGCCGCAAGCGTTTCGTTATTCATTGATAAAAGAAGCGGCAACAGCGGCTCTAAAAGCGAATTTTCTTGGAACAGATGAAGCCATGCTGGTTGAACGGCTGGGACATCCGGTAAAGATTGTTGAAAGCAATTATGAAAATGTAAAAATGACGACGCCGGATGATTTGATTTATGGTAAAGCAATTTTGGAAAGTCGCAGACAGGAGGAACATCAATGATTCGAATTGGACAAGGATACGACGTGCATCAACTGGTTGAAGGCAGGCCATTGATTTTAGGAGGGATTGAAATCCCTCATCACAAGGGCCTTCTCGGCCATTCGGATGCGGATGTTTTATTGCATACCATTACGGATGCTGCGCTTGGAGCGATTGGCGGCGGCGATATCGGCAAGCATTTCCCGGATACAGACCCGGAGTTCAAGGATGCCGACTCCCGCAAGCTTATGACGCATATCTGGCAATATGTAAAGGAACAGGGTTACGAACTTGGCAATGTGGATTGTACGGTGATTGCGCAAAAGCCGAAGCTGGCACCTTATATCGAACAATTGAGAGAGTCGATCGCCGGTTTATTGGAAGCGGATATTTCGCAGGTCAATGTAAAAGCGACGACGAATGAAAAGCTCGGCTATTTGGGACGTGAAGAAGGAATCGCGGCGCTTGCTGTGATCCTATTAGTGGAACGGAAGCTTTAAACGCTTTCCTGTGAGTGATAGAATAGCAAAAGATAAAAGTTTCTTAGGAGGAAATCTAATGACACAAGAAGTACGCGTACGCTATGCTCCGAGTCCGACTGGGCATTTACATATCGGCGGAGCCCGGACAGCGCTTTTCAATTATTTATATGCACGCCATCATAACGGGAAATTCATCGTGCGCATAGAAGACACGGATACGGCCCGCAATATCGAAACAGGAATCGAATCACAGCTGGATAATTTGAAGTGGTTGGGGATCGAGCATGATGAATCGGTTGATATTGGAGGCGATTACGGCCCTTACCGTCAAATGGAGCGTTTGGATCTTTACAAAGGCTACGCGGATGAAATGCTTGAAAAAGGCTTGGCATTCAAATGTTTCTGTACTGCGGAAGAGCTTGAAGCAGAACGGGAGTCGCAAAAAGCGGCTGGCATCGCTGCACCACAATACAGTGGAACATGCCGCAACCTGACTGCTGAAGATGTAAAAGAGCGGGAAGATGCAGGGAAATCCTATACGATCCGCGCGAAAGTGCCGGCTGACGTTACGTATAAGTTTGATGATTTAGTTCGCGGACCGATTTCATTCGAATCAAAAGATGTAGGCGATTGGGTAATGGTGAAAACAAACGGTATCCCTACCTATAATTTTGCTGTTGTCATCGATGATCACTTGATGAAGATTTCACACGTGTTCCGCGGGGAAGAGCATTTGTCGAACACGCCGCGCCAGCAGATGATTTATGATGCATTTGGCTGGGAGCATCCGACTTATGGGCATATGACGCTGATTATCAATGAAGACCGCAAGAAATTGTCGAAGCGTGATGAGTCGATCATTCAATTCATCTCGCAATACAGAGAGCTCGGCTATATTCCGGAAGCGCTTTTCAATTTCTTTGCATTGCTCGGCTGGTCGCCTGAAGGGGAAGAAGAGATCTTCTCGAAAGAAGAATTGATCAAAATTTTTGATGCCAACAGGTTGTCGAAATCACCTTCTATGTTTGATAAGCAGAAATTGACTTGGATGAACAACCAATACATCAAGCAGATGCCATTTGAAGAAGTGGTGGAGCTTTCGGTTCCACACTTGCAAAAAGAGGGCAAATTGCCGGAAACGATGACCGCAGAACAACAGGATTGGGCACAGCGCCTTGTGGCTCTTTACCAAGACCAATTGAGTTTCGGAGCGGAGATTACTGAGCTGTCTGAACAATTCTTCACGGATGACCTTCATTACGGAGAAGAAGAAAAAGAAGTTCTTGCTGGCGAACAAGTTCCGGAAGTTATGGCTTCCTTTAAAGAACAGCTCGAGTCTCTCGAAGCATTCGAACCTGCTGAAATCAAAGCGGCGATCAAAGCTGTACAAAAAGCGACCGGCCACAAAGGGAAAAATCTCTTTATGCCGATTCGTGTCGTGACGACAGGGCAGACACATGGTCCCGAATTGCCGGATGCCATTGCCTTGCTCGGCAAAGAGAAAACAATTGCACGCGTAGCTCAATATGCAAGTGCATAACATTGACTTATAAACACAAAAGTGTAAAATGAATTTACTATCAGAAAATCGTTGACGAGAAGAAGTACATGCAGCATGCTCTCTAGAGAAGATCACCGCCGGCTGAAAGTGATCCGGGCCGCTGCCGCATGGAAATGCCTCTCCGAGTGCTGAGTCGAATTGAGTAGACCAGACGTATCACCTGCGTTATGGGTGCCGAGAGAAAAAGGGTGATCCCTTTTTAATCAGAGTGGAACCGCGCAAACCTGCGTCTCTGTCAATTTATTGACAGGGGCGCTTTTTATTTTGCAGTAAAAGGAGTTGAAAGGGATGTTCAAAGCGTTGAGAGAAGATGTGGATGTTGTTTTTGAACAAGATCCTGCTGCCAGAAGCTACCTGGAAGTGATTCTTACTTATTCAGGACTTCATGCCATATGGGCGCACCGGCTGGCACACTTCTTCTTCAGGAGTAAATTATTTTTCCTGGCACGTGTCATTTCACAAGTAAGCCGCTTTTTTACAGGCATCGAAATCCATCCAGCCGCGGTTATCGGCCGCCGTTTCTTTATTGATCACGGGATGGGGGTTGTCATCGGAGAAACGTGTGTAATTGGTGATAATGTGAC
>CAZGMW010000057.1:0-8337 GCA_964526895.1 uncultured Planococcus sp.
CGGTCTCCCATTTCGGCAGCGAAGCCCATCTCGTGGGTTACAACCACCATTGTCATCCCTTCGCGGGCAAGTTCCTTCATAACATCAAGAACATCGCCGACCATCTCAGGATCCAAGGCGGATGTCGGTTCATCGAACAGCATGATTTTCGGATCCATTGCCAGTGCGCGCGCAATAGCGACACGCTGTTTCTGACCACCGGATAGTTCGCCAGGATACGCCTTGGCTTTTTCGCGCAAGCCTACTTTGTCGAGTAATTCATAAGCTTTTTTCTCTGCACTGGCTTTATCCATACCCTTCAGTTTCATGGGAGCCAAAATCACGTTCTGCATCACTGTCTTATGAGGAAACAAATTGAATTGCTGGAACACCATGCCGACTTCCTGCCGGATCTTATTGATGTTGTTTTTCGGATCAGTGATATCTGTTCCTTCGATATAGACGTGGCCATCTGTAATTTCTTCCAGCCTATTTAAACAGCGCAGAAAAGTACTTTTGCCCGAACCGGATGGACCGATTACGCAAATGACTTCTTTTTCTTCGACTACTGTACTCATGTCCTTAATAACTTCAAGGTCACCGAATGATTTTTTTAGGTTTTCCACTCTGATCATAGTCATCGCAATACAAACTTCCTTTCTACATAGCTCGCCAGCATGGAGAGCAAGTATATGACGATGAAGTACATAATACCAAGCAGCAAGTAGATTTCAAACGCCTGGAAAGTGGCACTTGCCTGAATCCGGCCTTCCTGCGTTAAATCAGCAACCCCGATTATCGACAGAAGCGAGGTATCTTTCAATGAGATAATCGCCTGGTTGGTGAAAGTCGGCAGCATTCTTCTGAACGCCTGCGGCAGAATGATATGGCGCATATTCTGAGTCGAATTCAACCCGAGTGAACGCGCAGCTTCCGTTTGCCCCTTATCGATTGATTGAATCCCGGCCCGGATGATTTCCGAGAAGTATGCCCCGGCATTGATTGCCACTGTAACAATACCAGCCGTGGTATTATCCATCGATAAAAATTCGAAAGAATTCAAGCCGAAATAGATGAAGAATAATTGGACGATAAATGGTGTGCCCCGAATGGCATCAACGAAAATCTTGGAGATCCAGTTCAATATTTTGAATGGCGACAAACGCAATAAAGCCATTAATAGGCCGATTAAAAATCCGATAATGATGGCGATAACAAAAATATACAAGGTAACTTGCAAGCCTTCCAGTAAATATGGCAAGGCAATACTCCATGTATCAAATAATGTATCCATTCACATAACCCCTTCCATAAGAAAAGCGAAAACGGCCGTTCAGCTCCGACAGGCTTAAGATGAACTTCCGAAGCGGCGTTCTTTGCCGCACAGGAAGGGCAACTTAAGTCCGGGGAGTTGGCCGTTGCAGTCTAGACAAAAACCCGCTCTTTTAAAGCTTCCTTAAATTTAAAAGTATATATTTTCTTATCCTGTAAAAAATGCAGCGCGCATCTGCGCGCTGCATCCCATTCTTTATTCAGAAATGTATTTGCTCAGAATTTCATCGTATTCTCCGCTGTCACGCAATTCCTGAAGACCGGCATTGATTTTTTCCAGCACTTCGGCATTTTCGCCTTTCAATACTGCAATACCATACTGGTCACCCGTCAGGCGTTCGCCTGTTGTCTTCAGATCCAGTCCACTTTCTGCAATCGCATAGGCGATGACCGGATAGTCTTCAAGCAGAACATCCGCATTGCCGTTCGATACTTCCTGGAACATGGATGGGCTATCTTCAAACTGGGCAATCTCATAGCCATATTCCTCCTGGTTGTCACGAGCGAACTGAGCTCCCGTTGTTCCGCTCTTGACGGCAACAGTTTTCCCTTCCAAATCTTCCAAAGAAGTGATGTCTGTATTGTCCGCCTGCACAACAAGCGTCAGTCCAGCATCAAAATAAGGATCGGAGAAATCTACAACTGCTTTCCGCTCATCCGTAATACTCATACCGGCAATCGCAATATCCAATTGATCAGCCTGCAGAGCCGGAATGATTCCACCAAAGTCCATCGGATTAAAATTGATTTCGAACCCTTGGTCTTCAGCGATCGCATTGATCAAATCAATATCAATCCCTGTATATTCACCGTCTTCTTCATATTCGAACGGCGGGTATGTGGTATCGATGCCCACTTCATATACTTCCGCTTCGCCGCCTGCTACTTCTTCATCAGAAGATGCGTCCTCGTCAGATCCACATGCAGCGATTAACAGCATTAATGCCAAAAGCATCAGAATAAAACTGAACTTTTTCATCATATTTCCCCCTTTGTATAAAATAAGTACATATCTAATATATCATAATATTCTAAAACATAATAAGGGAATCTCATTTTTCTGCGTATTCAGTCGGAATTCTCAGCTATCTCACGCTTCTTCCTTAATCGGATGAAAAGCCGGAAATTATGAACCAATGTTTTCAATACAGCATACAGTGGGATCGCAATCAGCAATCCAATAAAGCCATAGAGAGCTGCAGCGATCATCAACAATAATATAATCGTCAATGGATGAATATTCAGCCGGTTGCCCATGATATTCGGCGTAATAAGATTGCCTTCCAGTTGCTGGACAACCAACAGAACGATTATGACTTTCACTGCCATGAAGGGGTCCCCGTTCACTAAAGCTACGAATAAGGCCGGAATAATGCCAAGAATCGGCCCCAAAAAAGGAATGATGATGAGGAACATTGCAAAAATGGCTAACGTTAACGCATAGTCCATCCCGATGATCATATAACCGATATACATTAGAACCCCGACGATCATTGCCACCAACACCTGGCCGACAATATAAGTGGATAACGTCGTGTCTACATCCTTCAATAATTTACGGCCTTCCGGTTTATGTTCTTCAGACAAATATCTCGTCAGATGTGGAATGAGTTTTTCGTCGTCTTTTAATAAAAAGAAAAGGATGAATGGAATGACGATAATAACTACGGCTATACTCATCAGAGCAGTCAAAACACCCGTAATATTGTCAACCAGCCCATCAGAGGCGGTTTGAATATAGGATATAACCCTTGACCTGATTTCCGCGCCCTCTATCCCCATAAATTCAAAATTGGCTAAAGCGGTTTGGGATTCTTCCGTCACTTCCTCTACTCTTTCAGGCGCCAATTCCAGAAAACTCTCTACCTGCTCTTTAACAGTCGGACCAAATGCGTATACTCCAATGGTAATAATAAGTGCAATTACTGTGAACACAATAATGATCCCTGCCAGTTTTGGGATGAAGCGGCTGAGAAAATTCACCAAAGGCCGCAGGATATAATAAAACAAACCGGCTATTAAAATAGGGGCGAAAAGTGTTGTAATGATGACTTTGAATGGCCATAATGCGTAATCGATTTTACCCAGGAAAAATAGGATGATCACGACCAGCAAGACGCCCGCGGCATATTCGAAAAATGGTTTTCTGATCCACATTAGTTTTCTCTCCTTTAACTAAATAAAAACGGCAAAAAAGCGAAAGCAAGACTTCTCTTTACTTTCGCTCTAAATCATTCCTGCTATTTTTCCTTTTCCAATTCTTCCATTTCCCGGTGGGTTTGCGGGAAGGCATTAGCCTGCCATTCATCCCGGTATGCCGAGTCCAGTTGTGTCAGTCCTTTTTCAGCAGAATCTTCATCCGCCTCCACACTCTCGCGCTGGTCGACTTCTTTGCTGTTGTGCATGTCCACGTCTTTATCAAGAGCATCCTGTTTCCGTTTCTCCTGATAGGATTTATAGACAAAGATTCCGGCAGCCGCCGCAAAAGCACTGGTCATGACTGTTATCATTGATGATGTTTTCATCGAATCCCTCCAAAATAGAACTTATATTTATTACTATAGTTTTCTGTATACCCTTTAAACATTTTTTTAAATAGGAAAATGAAGATTTTTCACAACAATTCTCAACCTTTCAGTTGACGAAGCGCCTTTTCTTCAGCCGGAATACGGACAAACAACAGCAATAATGCATTCGCTGCCGTAAATACCACGGCTGTTCGCCAGGCTCCGAAAACCATCGGCAAAGAAGCGATTTCGAGAGCGACTACTATATAATTCGGATGCGGTAGCCAACGGTATGGCCCTTTCTTTATCATCTCCGCCCCTGGAAGCACCAATATTTTCGTGTTCCAGAAACGGCCCAGCGATGCCAAGGCCCACACACGTAAAATCTGCGCCACCACGAAAACAATCAGGAAAATCCACCAAAAGTAATTGTCCAGAAGATCAAAATAAAGCACCTCGATGAGCAGCGCTATAAAAAAGAGTAGATGCAAAAGGACAATCCATTTATAATGTGCTGCCCCAGATTCGATTGCCCCTTCTTTTTTCATCTGCTTTTCATTGGATTTCGCATACATCATTTCCGCCAGTCTTTGAAGGACCACAAAGATGAAGACAATGTAAAAGAATCCTCTCATCCGCTGTTCTCCCTCCACTCCACCCAGAGCATCTCTGAACTGAAGCCCGGGCCAAGAGCAGTCAGAA
Organism: uncultured Planococcus sp.; assembly: GCA_964526895.1. GTDB lineage: Bacteria > Bacillota > Bacilli > Bacillales_A > Planococcaceae > Planococcus. The sequence goes on from CAZGMW010000057.1 coordinate 4,521, forward strand.
TACCCTGCTCTCCTGCGCTCGGCTGTCGTTTCATGAATTCCTTTAAAACGTAAAGGACAGTCGGAGAAGACATATTGCCAAAGTCCCTTAATACATTTCTGGCGTTCTCGGTTTTCTCCGTTCCGATCGACAACGACTTTTCATAAGCGCCTAATACTTTCTTTCCTCCCGGATGCGCAATGAAGTGCTGGATATCTTCCGGTTTCTTGCCCAGCTTCCCCAAAAATTGATCTAAGTTCGGCTTTAACCAGTTTTCAATGATTCGGGGAATATCACGTGAGAACACGACGTGCAGCCCCTCATCTTTCACATCCCATCCCATGACATCTTCCGAATCGGCCATCAAAGTCGATTGGGTATCATGGATGAAAAATCCTGTATTTTCACCTTCAGCTTTTTCACCGGTCACAAGTGCGCAGGCCGAGCCGTCCGAGAATAAGGAGGTGCCGATCAAATTACTTTTGGAAAGATCTGAGCGCTGAAAAGTCAGGCTGCATAATTCGATACATAAAACGAGCACTTTGGCATCGGGATAAGCCCGGCAGTAATCATGCGCCCGGCTAAGGCCAGCTGCCCCACCGGCACAACCAAGCCCCCAAATCGGCAAACGTTTGATATGCGGTGGCATCTTCAAATTATTCATGATCCGGGCATCGATAGTCGGAGTTGACATGCCGGAACTGGAAACGAAGATGAAGGCATCGATTTCATCCATTCCTGTCCCGCTTTCGTTCAGGCATCTCTCAACTGCCCGGCTGCCCATGCGCACTGCTTCTTCTATATAAAGAAGATTTTTCTCTTCCAGTCCCCGCTCTTTTTCAAACCATTCCAACGGCGCAGCAAAGTATCGCCCTTCAATCTGGCCATTACCGAAAACCCGCAGCAGCCTTTCAATATCGTCGAAATGTTCACCAAATAAATTCCTGACAACTTGAACGATTTCCTTTTGATCAACATGATACGGAGCGTTCTCCGTCACAACTTTACGGATAATGGACATTGCAAGAGCTCCCTTCCATCAAACTGGGTGTACTGTTTCAAGCTGTTGCAGCAATCTCCGGGCAACATTTTTTGCTGAAGCCGGATTTTGGCCGGTGATAAGCCTGCCGGAAACCGCTGTGCAAGCTGCCATGGGAACAGTTGCTTTTTTGTAAAGCCCACCACGCTCTTTCAATACCTGTTCGAGAGAAAAAGGAAGATGCTTATAGAGGCCAAGCATTTTCTCCTCCCGGTCTGAAAAGCCGGTTACAACATGGCCCGATAACAATAAGCGGCCGTTCGACAGCCGGACATTCTGCAAACCGCTTGGTCCGTGGCAAACAGCAGTGACATAGCCGCCTTGTTCATAAATATCCCGTGTCAATTCCTGCAATTTTTCATTGTCCGGGAAATCCATCATCGTACCGTGGCCGCCCGTAAAATAAATAGCGCTATAGTCTTCCGCTTTCACCTGCTCCGGCACCAACGGCTTTTTCAGTTGAACCATGAAATTATCATCCATATAATAATTGCGTGTTTGTTTATGTGTCACTGCCCCCACCAAACTGCGCGGGTCGATCGGAACTCTGTCAGCTGCCGTGCTGACAATATCGACGCCGTAACGGCCTTTGACTTCATGATAAAAATCCGTAAGCTCTCTTAGCCATAACCCTGTCTTCTTCCCTTTTTCCCCTAGTGTCGAATGATTCGTTACAACGATCAAAATTTTTTCCATGCCAATCCCCTTCCAAATAATTTCCGTATTTTTTACTTTATTCCCTCTTGAACAACTTTTACTCCCTATAGCTGAACTGAAACGAAAAAACGACGGCCTGGCCAGTGAATGGCCATCTCCGTCGTTTAATCCGCTATTATATTTTTTATCAAGCCTTCAAAGTTTTCCAAGAATTTTTCATTGTCTTCCGGTTTCCGCTTTTTGGGACCCTTCAACCGGCCGCCGCCCTGCCGAATTTTTTTTGCGATATGCCGGCCGTGAAGAAGTTGTTCAATATTCTCTTCAGAATACAGCCGGCCGTTTTGATCAATTGGATATCCCTGCTTTGCGAGAACCATAGCGGCCAGACCGTAATCCTGCGTTACAACGATATCCTCTTTCTTCACACGATTGACCAGCACGAAATCGACAGCATCCGGCCCTTTGGAAACGGTCACAGTTTCAATGCCTTCCCGGTACATTTCATGTGATGTGTCACATAACAGCACCACTTCCAATTTGTATTTGCGGGCTGTAGTGATTGTTTGATCAACTACCGGGCAGCCATCTGCATCAATCAATACTTTAACCATCAGGAATCTCTCCCTTCCGCCATTTCGTCGACGAGGATTTCCGCGGCTCTTCGATAAAGATTGCTCATATGGACAAGTGAAGCGACGCGCAGCACTTTTTCGATTTCGTCCCGGTCATCTCCGAAACCGGACGCTTCGGTTTCTGTTCTATCGATTTGCTGAGCCAGATGTCCTCTAAAGAGCTCATCATTAAAGCGTTGAATTTCCAAATAACTTTCATAGAAACTGCTTAGATCTATTTCTTTTTGCCCGGCCTTTTCATTAATTCCCGCAAGCACCTGTTTCACATCGTTGATCGATAATGCACTCTTCATCTGATAAATCAGGCTGATTAGCATCACATGATTGCGGGAATATTTCTTATTGGTGACTGGGTAAAACAATTTTCCTTTTGCATAATTGTTGATCATTGTCTTGGTTAGAATCTTTTCTTCGGGTTTTCTCTTCATCTCGGAAAAGCCCGTGTCAAATAATTGAATGACCTGATCGATGTATAAATCAATTTTCGGAATCTCTTCGACAGAAATCTGCTTCTCCAGAGCCAGCCTGTCGATTATCTCCTGTGCGTTAGCCATTTCTTATTCCCCTTCCATACAGCTATTGCCTTAATTTTATACTATGACTATCAAATAGCCAAGCTTGACTAGAATAATAACTATCTATATTATATTAAGTAGTTATAATAACTATGTAATGAAGAGGAGATATTAATATGCATGCTTATTTCAGAGAACCCTTTAACGCTATATCCCATCTGATCGGCGCCGTTTTATCCATTGCCGCTCTGTTGGCAATGGTAATCAAAGCCACCGCTGACGGATTGCCTACCCTCCATATAATATCCGTAATCATTTTCGGTGCAAGCTTAATCTGTTTATATACCGCTTCCACTGTCTATCATTCAGCAAAAGGAAAACCCGAAACCATCGCAGTCCTCAGAAAACTGGATCATTCGATGATTTTTCTGCTGATTGCCGGTTCCTATGCCCCGTTCTGCCTGATTTCACTTGGTGATACACTCGGTTGGACAGTATTCATCCTTGTATCTGCTCTTGGCATCAGCGGAATCCTATTCAAGATGGTATGGTTCCATTCACCCCGTTGGCTATCCACTGCCATCTACATCATCATGGGGTGGATCATCGTGTTTGCAGTTGTTCCACTGGCAGAAAATCTATCAGCCACCGGATTATCGCTATTGATTGGCGGCGGCATCATGTACACAGTGGGCGGCATTATCTATGGACTCAAGCCCGGTTTCCTGTCATTTAAATATGCAGGATTCCACGAAATTTTTCACATCTTCATCCTGCTCGGCAGCCTGTGCCATTTCCTTGCAGTTTATTTTTATGTACTGTGAATCAAAAAACCAGCCGCAAGCTTGTGCTTGCGGCTGGTTTTATTTATGGATAAGAAGTATAAGTTTTGAACACTGGATAGCCCTAAAAGCGTTGTTGTGGCTATACGGCCGCCTTGGCTTTTCTTGTTACGCCTGTTTTTCCAGCGCGCGCATCAAGTTTGCATGGACTTT
>CAZGMW010000058.1:0-8324 GCA_964526895.1 uncultured Planococcus sp.
CGAGTCCTGAGACCCCGCAGGGAGCGTAGCGACTGAGGAGGCTCAGGCAGCTCCCAGCGGAACGCGTCCGCCTAGAGCGCAATGACTGTAGAAATCAACAGTTTCTCGACTGCCTAAAAAAGAGCCGTCACTCAGGACGGCTCTTTTATAATAGAAGAAACTTAACGTTCCCCTTTAATATAAGGTTTACCATTCGCTTTAGGCGCATTCGCTTTACCGATAAATCCGGCAAGCGCAAGAATCGTCAATACGTATGGCAGAATCAGAAGCAATACACTTGGGATTTCCTGGATATACGGGATTTCAGAACCAGCGATACTCAGAGATTGTGCAAGTCCGAAGAACAAAGCCGCTCCCATCGCACCAAGTGGATGCCATTTTCCGAAAATCATCGCTGCAAGTGCCATAAAGCCCTGCCCGTTGATCGTAGCGTGTCCGAAATCACCGGAAATAGTCTGAGCATAGATCGCACCGCCAATACCCGCAAGTGCCCCAGATATCATAACTGCGATATAACGCATTTTCGTTACATTGATACCCATTGTATCAGCTGCCATCGGATGCTCACCGACCGATCTCAAACGAAGGCCGAATGGTGTCTTGTAGATGATAAACCATGCAAGGATCGCTACCGCGATTGCAAAGAATGACGTGTTATAGACGGAATCGAAAAACAAATCTCCGATTAACGGTATGTCTGACAGAAATGGCACATCATAGCGCGAGAAACGCTCAGTGATAAAATCCGTCTGACCTTTCCCGAAGATTTTTTTCACAAGATATAGTGACAAGGCAATGGCCAATAAATTGATGGCTACACCCGAAACAACCTGATCCGCACGGAATGAAATAGAAGCCACTGCGTGCAATAATGACAGCAAGAGTGCAGCTACCATAGCGGCTATCAGCGCTAGCCACGGTGTCGCACCGCCGAAGGTATCGGCATAAAATAAGTTGAACAGGATTCCTGTAAAAGCACCAATCACCATCAAACCTTCAAGACCGATATTAACAACTCCGGATCTCTCTGAAAAAACACCGCCGATTGCGACGAGAATTAACGGAGCAGCGTAAAATATCGCTGAAGGAACGATGAAATATAAAACTTCCCAGAAAGTCATATTACTTCGCCTCCTTCTTCTTATTTGCTGCCCGCAGCAACAATAGGCGGATGATGTAGCCTGAAGCTACAAAGAATATAATGACAGCAATAACAATTTCAACAATCTCCAAAGGAATTCCAGCTTCGTTCGGCATATTCAATGCACCATATTTCAGTGAACCGAATAATGTTGCACCGAAAATAACGCCCAGCGGTGTATTCATCCCCAACAAAGCAACAGCAATACCGTCAAACCCTATTCCTGTAAAACCACCTTTTGAAGATACATATTCAAATGTACCAAGCGCTTCCATAGCTCCAGCCAATCCCGCAAAAGCTCCCGAAATGACCATCGCCAGGATGATGTTTTTGTTGACATTCATACCAGCATATTCTGATGCATTTTGGTTAAATCCTACTGCTTTCAATTCGTATCCTAAAGTTGTCTTCTCTAAAATCACCCACATGACTGCAACCATTATCAAAGCAATCAAAATGCCGTAATGAAGACGTGAAAATTCTGTGAGATTTTGGAAGAACTCTGAACGAAGTGACGCGCTTGCAAAAATAATCTCCGTGCGGTCACCGCCATCAGATACTGTTTTGATCAAAGCATTGGTAACGTGCAAAGCGATATAGTTCATCATAATTGTAACGATTACTTCATGTACACGGAACTTTGCTTTCAATAGACCCGGAACAAAGCCCCAAAGCGCTCCAGCAGCAGCTGCCGCAAGTATCGCAAGTGGCAAGTGGATGATTTTGGGCAGTTCAACTGCAACACCAACATAAGCTGCTGCAAACCAGCCGACAATCAATTGGCCTTCAACACCGATATTAAACAAACCGGCACGGAAAGCGAAAGCTACCGCGAGACCTGCCAATATGTAAGGTGTAATTTGACGGAGAGTTTCTCCTATTGTATATAGATCCCCAAATATCCCATTCCATAAGGCTGTATATCCATCTAACGGATTATATCCACTGACAAGCATAATTACAGCTCCGACCAGCAAGCCCAGAATTACGGAAAAAAGAGGGACCAGAATATTGGTGACTCTATTCGACATGCTGATCCTCACCTGCTTTCTCTATGTTTTTTGCATCAGCATTACTAGCATGCCCAGCCATCAACAAGCCCAGCTCTTGCTCTGTAGTGGTTTCCGGCGTTACTATGTCCACAATTTCTCCATCGTGAATAACAGCGATACGATCCGAAACATTCATGACTTCATCCAATTCAAATGAAATCAGCAATACCGCTTTACCGTTATCACGCTGTTCAATAAGCCGGCTGTGGATAAATTCGATTGCACCGACATCCAAACCACGCGTTGGCAAAGCTGCAATCAGCAGATCCGGATCGCGGTCGACTTCACGTCCGATAATCGCTTTCTGTTGATTACCGCCTGAAAGTGAACGCGCCAACGACTGCGGTCCCTGTGTCCGTACATCAAAATCAGCGATAATCTGCTTAGCTTTTTCATTGATTTTGTCATAATCAATTAAGCCCCGTTTCGATATAGGGGATTTATAATAAGTTTGAAGCGCGATATTATGGCCGATCGGAAAATCCAATACCAAGCCATGTTTATGGCGATCCTGCGGAATGTGGCCGACACCTGCTTCAATAACTTGACGTGGTTTCATCCCAGTCACATCTTTTTCATTGATAAAAATTTTCCCGCTTTTTACTTTACGGAGACCTGTAATCGCTTCTATCAACTCGCTTTGACCATTGCCATCAATTCCGGCAATCCCCACAATTTCGCCTTTTCGCACATTCAAATTCAAATTCTTCACTTTAGCAACGCCGCGATAATCCTCAACGACTAGATCACGGATGTCGAGGACTTCATTTTTAGGAAATGCAGGTCCTTTTTCTGTTTTAAACTCAACTTGCCTGCCCACCATCAACGAAGCAAGTTCATTCGGATCCGTTTCAGCTGTAACAACCGTCCCGATTCCTTCTCCTTTTCGTATGACGGTTACACGATCAGAAACATCCATAATCTCTTTCAATTTATGGGTGATCAGAATAATCGATTTTCCTTCTGCAATCAGGCGCTTCATAATCTGGATCAATTCGATGATTTCCTGTGGTGTAAGAGAAGCTGTTGGTTCATCGAAGATCAGAATTTCCGCTCCACGGTAAAGCGTTTTCAAAATTTCAACACGCTGCTGCATACCCACAGAGATATCTTCAATGATTGCATGTGGATCTACGTTCAAGCCGTATTGTTCAGAGATAGCCTGAACCTTCTGGGCAGCATCCTTTTTATTGGTGACACCTAGTTTTGTAGGTTCTGCACCGAGAATGATATTTTCCGTCACAGAAAAATTCTCAACCAACATAAAATGCTGGTGAACCATACCAATTCCTAAATCATTTGCTACATTTGGATTTGTTATGTCCACTTTTTTTCCACGGACACGGATCTCTCCGCCTTCTGGCTGATAAAGTCCGAAAAGCACGTTCATCAATGTCGATTTACCAGCACCATTTTCACCAAGCAAAGCATGGATCTCCCCTTTTTTCAATTGCAGGGTGATATTGTCATTGGCGACAAAGTTTCCGAATTCTTTCCGGATGTTCAACATTTCCACAACATATTCCACTGTTTTCACTCCCTCGAAAACTGTTAATTTCTATTTTTTAATTAATACAGGAAAGGTTTTCATTTATAAAAACCTTTCATCTATTAATTTGCTGTAAATTTTGGCGAAAAAAAATCATAAAGACCGGTTGAACCGGTCTTTATGAGGATGACCGTGAAAATCGAAGACTATTCCAAAGTTTCTGGAACTGTAATTTCACCATCAACGATTTGTTGCTTGAATTCTTCGATTTGTGTCATAACATCTTCAGGGATAGCTCCACGGGAATCCGCAAGGCCGATTCCGTCGTCAGCAAGACCGTAAACCACTGTTTCGCCACCTGGGAAATCTCCCTCCATCGCTGCTTGAGAAATATTATAAACAGCGTTGTCAACACGTTTTAGAACTGAAGTCAATGTAACGTTAGCATCGCCAACCTGTCCTTCGTCGTATTGGTCGGAGTCAACTCCGATTACCCATACGTTTGCATCCGGATTCGCTTCTTTGCGTTCTTTAGCTTCTGTGAATACGCCGTTGCCTGTACCGCCGGCAGCGTGGAAAATGATATCCGCTCCATTTTCATACATCAAATTAGCTGTAGTTTTACCTAATGCTGCATTATCAAAAGCACCTGTGTATTGAACATCAACTTCAACGCTAGGATCAGCTGCTTCAACTCCTGCAAGGAATCCAGCTTCAAATCGCTCGATTACCGGAATATCCATCCCGCCAACAAAACCGACTTTACCTGTTTCACTCATCAATGCTGCCGCAACGCCTGCAAGGAACGCTCCTTCTTGCTCTTTAAACAATACGCTTGCTACGTTTTCTTTATCGACAACTGCATCAATGATTGCAAGTTGAGCTTCCGGCTGTTGCTCAGCAATTTCAGTGATAGCGCCTTCCATTAGGAAGCCGATACCAAAAACAACATCGAAATCACGGCGGATCAGGTTGTTCAAGTTGGTATTGTAATCTGCATCACTTTGTGATTGCAGGTAATCAATACCGCCATCGCCTTTTTCCAGTCCATTGTCTTCACCGAATAATTGAAGACCTTCCCAAGCTGATTGGTTGAAAGATTTATCATCTACTCCACCAACGTCAGTAACCATTGCTACTGAAAAGTCGCTTGCTTCTCCAGTGGCTTCGCCTTCGCCGCCATCAACTGGATCTGCAGCTTCTTCATCAGTTCCGCATGCAGCAAGCATAGTACCAGCAGCAAGCATAAGAGAAAGACCTAGACCAAATTTACGTTTTGTCAATGTAATAACCCCCAAGGTATTTTTGATATTAGCAGGAATGGATTGTTTTACACACGTTTTCGAACTACATGGAAACTGAATTTATCAGCTCTAAAATAGTTCTTGGAATAAAGCACCACTTGATCGTCTGTATCATAATGGAGCTGTTTTAATACCAACAATGCAGTTTCCGGATCACATTCCAGAATCGGCGACGCATCTTCATGGTAGCCGACTGGATCGATATGGGTCACCGCATAACTAATATGTGTTTCTCCACTTTCTTCTATTGCTGAAAAAATGGAGCTTTCGGTGCGGCTCAGAAAATCTTCCGGCAAAAAGCTGGAAAGAACTTTGTCGATGCAATAAACGACCGGTTCTCCATTCGCTGTCCGAACCCGTTCAATAGTTATTACAGAATCTTCAGGATTGCAATGTAAGCGTTTTATATCGTCGTCAGAAGCAAGGCGTTCGGATGTGCTCAAATAGATCGAACCAGGTTCCATTCCTGCCTGTCTGATTGTCTCTGAGACACTAGTCAATTGTTCGATTCCCGAGGTAAAAAGGGGTTTCGGATTAACAAATGTTCCTACGCCATGTCTTCTGACTATTATATTATCTTCTTCCAACAGCCTGAGCGCTTCCCGCAAGGTGGCGCGGCTGACTCCAAGTGTTTTTGCCAATTCGAATTCGGAAGGCAACTTTTCTTTCTCTTTGTATATTCCGGCAGCAATATCCTGCTTCATTCGATCGATTACTTGGAGATACAAAGCCCGATGATCCGATTTAATTGTCATACGACTCACCACCAATGACAGAGATCAGACATCTGATGTAAAACATTCCTACTAATCAGAATTACTATAACACTTATTTCTACCGAAATAAATAGTCTTTTGTCGAATTTCGCGAATTTTAGTGTAATAAATCTTTAACGATGTACGTAATACGTCACATTTTTTCTTCCCATGTCTAATATTCTTCCTGCTTTTGAACTAAAACGGTACGCGGTTTACTTCCTTCATATGGTCCCACGACACCACGCTGCTCCATTTGGTCGATGATGCGCGCTGCACGGGAATAGCCTACCCGGAATCTCCGTTGCAGCATCGAAACAGAGGCAGTCTGCATTTCCGTGACCAACTGCACTGCTTCATCATAAATCTCGTCCGTTTCTTCGTCTATACTGCTTTCTTCCACTTCGCTCGGAATCATATCTTCCTGGTACTGTGCTTTTTGCTGTTCAATTACAAAGTCGACAATTTTTTCAACTTCGCTGTCAGACAGGAAAGCCCCCTGCACACGCACCGGTTTGGATTGTCCAGCGCCTAGGAACAGCATATCACCACGGCCAAGCAATTTTTCAGCTCCGCCCATATCCAGGATGGTCCGCGAATCGATGGCAGAAGATACAGCAAATGCGATTCTCGAAGGTATATTTGCTTTGATGACGCCAGTGATTACATTTACGCTTGGCCGCTGAGTTGCAATGATCAAGTGGATGCCCGCAGCACGCGCCATTTGGGCAAGACGAGTGATGGCATCTTCCACTTCATTCGAAGCGACCATCATCAAATCTGCCAACTCATCTACAATGACAACGATAAACGGCAATTGGGGATGTTTCTCCTCATTTTCTTCATTAAATACTTTGACATATTCGTTATAGCCTTCAATATTTCTCGTTCCCGTATGAGAAAACAACTCATAGCGGCGCTCCATTTCTGAAACAATTTTTTTCAATGCCTGTGCCGCTTTTCGAGGGTCAGTCACAACCGGCGCCAATAAATGCGGAATGCCATTATAAACATTGAGTTCGACCATTTTCGGATCGATCATCATCATTTTCACTTCATGTGGTTTTGCACGCATAATGATGCTCGTGATGATGCCGTTGATGCATACCGATTTACCGCTCCCTGTCGATCCCGCCACTAATAGATGGGGCATTTTATTCAATTCTGTCATAACAGCCTGGCCTGTAACGTCGCGGCCAAGACCGAACAGCAGTTTAGAATCCGGTTTATTATTTTCTTCAGACTCCAAGACTTCACGAAGGCTGACGATTGCCACTTCTGAGTTCGGCACTTCAATGCCGATGGCGGATTTACCTGGAATCGGAGCTTCTATACGTATATCCCTGGCAGCCAGTGCCAGCGCAAGATCATCATGAAGGCTGACGATTTTGCTGACCTTCACTCCGGTGTCAGGCAACACTTCATATTTCGTGACAGCTGGGCCAAGATGGACCTGTGTCACTTTGGCCCGAACGCCAAAACTTTGAAACGTTTTTTCGAGTTTTTTGGCATTTTTTTGAATTCCGGCGTATTCACCGCTTTGATCGCTGTGAGGCGGCAAGGTAAGGAGATCGATCGGAGGCAATTGATATTCCTCATTTTCCATTTCCTCGGCAGTCGTCATCAATTGGACTTCTGATGCAGAATCATCTGAATCATTCCGTTTAGCTTCTTTGACTGGTTCCTGCTGCTTCGGTTTTACCTTCTCCGTAAATGCAGAAATGATCGGTTCTTGCGCAGTTTCCCTATATTCTGTTTCAATTTCATCTCCATAGTTATTTTCAATGGTGACCGTTTCTTGTTGTGGCGGTGTGAAGTTATTTTTATTTGTTTCCACTGCTCTATTGCTGTTGATGCCTTTAACCTTTTTATCTCTATTTTGCAGTTTACTGATTCGCTGGCCAATCGATTTCATCACCGGACGGAAACTCGGAATCTTTTCGGCAATGAAAGGAGCAGCTGCACGTCCTGTAAGTATGATCGTTCCAATGGAAAGTAAGATCAGAGCTATAATCCAAGTGCCAGCTGTTTCAAACAACACATGCATCAAGGCGTACAGCAGCGCTCCTACTATTCCTCCGCCAATTGCCGTATATTCCGTCCAAATCGTTCCACTGACCTGAATCGCTTTGATAGTTTCACTCATCACATTCTCAGAAGTAATCGGCAGTATTGTCCCCGCTGTCCATATTAAATGACAAATCAAAAAGATGCCTGTCGTTAAAAATAATGATCCGACTGTTTTCCGTATGCTTGGCTTTGGCCATTTTCTTTTCACCATCACATAAATCGCCAATACTGCCAGCGTCAATGGAATCAGGAAAGCTAAATATCCTGTTAAATATTCTGCCGCGTTATAAAACATTCGGCCAACTGCGCCCAATTGAAACGCCATCAATGCTGCCAGCCCTAGCATTACTATGCCGATTATTTCAAAAAAGATTGTGGGCATTGCCTGATTCTTTTTCTTGTTCGCTTTTGTCTTGTCATTCTTTTTTCTTTTTTTAGTCTGTCCGCTGCGAGGCATTTTCTTTCCCCCATTTCCTATGTAATGGAAAAAGGATTTCCCCCGACAGTTCGGTA
>CAZGMW010000059.1:0-2906 GCA_964526895.1 uncultured Planococcus sp.
TTTTCCGCAATTGACTGCAGAAAGTGAAAGGCCTTCATTCAGCAATAAAAAGAGTGTTTCTTTCGAACCTTCCATCTCGGCTTTTGTGATAATGGCCGGCCTAAATACCCGGTTAACTGGGCTCAAGCATCATAATGTCTATTTTTCAGGAGATTACCACAAGGAATTTGACGATCTCTTTGAGAAGAGAAGCTATTCCGAACAGCCGACCGTATATATCAGCAATTCCTCAGTGACAGACTCCACAGTATCACCGGATGGAGATAACCTCTTTATCCTTGTAAACGCACCCGCACTGGATCCGGACGGCAAGTTACAGATTGATGCTGAAGCGTATAAAAATCGCATCTATGATTTTCTGGAGACATATGGACTGGATATCCGCAGCCATTTAATGGAAGAGAAAATTTTCACATCTTTGTTTATCGCTCAAAACTTTAATGCTTTTCGAGGGTCTTTATATGGTCCATCGTCTCACCGAAAAAAAGATGCTTTCCTGCGTCCCGCAAATGCCAGCTCGGATATTAAGAACCTCTATTTTGTCGGCGGCAGCACGCATCCCGGTGGTGGTTCTCCCATGGTCACCATGAGCGGTAAAAATATTGCCAAGCGCATACTGAAGAAATATGGTTTTTCCCAGACATAAAACAACCGAAAAAGAAAGCAAAATAAAAATCAACCGAATGCACATCGGCTGATTTGAGAGAGATATGTCCTGCAAAGGCATATCTTTTTTATTGTTTCATTCGTATTCTACAAGCATGCAAGAATCTGCTGCTTCGATTGGTCCGGCACAAAATGTTTTTGGCCGAAGACGTTATAGTCTTTTTTTCGGATGGTCGTCAGAATTTCACGGTATACCAGTCCAGCGCCTTTCACTGGAATCCTCGAGCTCAACGGATACTCGTTAATGGTTTCAAAAGATTTTTGGTAATAATACTCCGCTAAGTCCGCCATTTCTTCCCACACAGCTACAAACGAAGGAGTCACCGTTTTTTCATGAAGATCATTTTCATCCAACTTATACTTGACCATCAATTCTGCCGGCAGGTACACCCGCCCCATTTGAAAATCTTCGTCAATGTCGCGCAGGATATTGGTGATTTGCATGGCGTAACCGAGTGCGATTGCCCCTTCTTTTAAAACTTCCGTTTTACCGGGAGCCAGCACAGGCAGCAGCATAAGGCCAACTGAGCTTGCCACATGATAGCTATATTCCAAGACGTCATCCACAGTTTTATAACGCTTCCTCAGCAAGTCCATTTCCTGGCCGGCAATCATGCTGGCGTATGCTTCATCATCCATGTCGTAGTTTTTGAAGACATCTGAGAGCGCCAGCCACATAGGATTATCGACATCAAAATTGCCTGCTAAAAAATTGTCGAATTCCTGTTTGAAGAGAGCCAATTGGCGCACAGGATCGGATCCTTCATCGACAATGTCATCGACTGTCCGGCAAAAAGCGTAAATAGCCCATACGGCTTTTCTATTTTCTTTTGGAAGCATGGAAAAGCTTTTGTAGAAACTCTTTGAATTTGCTGCAATAATCTCTTCACAAAAACGATAAGCTTTATTTAATTCCATTAAGAACCTCTCCTCTCACTTAAGGAATCGCGTTCAATTTGCTCGGCAAGCAGTTTCGCTCCCTGCATCACTATCGGGATGCCGCCGCCGGGATGAACAGAGGCGCCCACTGCATACAAGCCCGCTGTGTCAAAAGGCTTGACTTGGGGACGGAAAACACCTGATTGCAGCAGGGTTGGCCCAATGCCGAAACTTCCTCCCTGGAACAGGCCGAACGTTTCTGCATCAGTGGGAGTTCTTATTTCCATCCATTCGATGGCTCCTCTTAATCCCGGGAACGACAGCTCTTCCATTCTGTCGATCACTTCTTCAATCCATTCTTCTTCGCCTGCCCAATCGACTTCTGAGCCGGCAGGAACAGGAATCAATGTATACAGGACACCTTTGCCTGCAGGTGCCAGTGAATCATCGATTTTTGATGGATGGAATGTATAGAACGCAGGATTTTCAGGTTTTTGTTTATCGGCAAAAACATCTTTCATATGTTTAGCATAGTCATTTCCGATAAAGAATTGATGAACATTTACTCCATCATAAACTCGATCCAACCCAAAATACAGCAATACGCAAGCAGAAGATGGAACAAACTTCTTCTTTTTGTGCTCTCGCAATAAACTGGATACTGTCGGGAAATCACCGTTATAAACAATGGCATCGAATTCTTCCACGCCAGTTTCCAATTCAATTCCTTTGGCTCTTTTATTTTCTATGATTATCCTCTTCACGCTCTCCTGTTTTCTGATGGTCACATTTGAAAGGGACAATAATTTCCCTTCCAGTAACGGCACGATACTGGCATAACCGCCCTTTAAATAGTGGACACCATGTTCGTGTTCGCTGAACGGCACAAGAGAATACATGCCTGGTGCGTTAAAAGGGTCGCCGCCGATATACAGCGACTGCAAAGTATAAGCCATTTGAAGCTGTTCATCAGTAAAATAGCGTGACATCAACTGTTTGATGGAAAGCTGTGGTTTTAAAGCCAGCAGGTTTCTGACGTTGCCAGGTGTAAAGAATTCTTGTTTCCGGACAAAGGAGTGTTCCAGAAAAGCAGATTTTCCGATTGCAAATCGTTTGCGCCCTTCTTCCATAAAGCGCCTGAAACCTTCTTCCTGGCCCGGAAAAACCTTAGCAACTTCTTCGGCTTGGCGCTTGCTGTCAGGATATTTCGTATAAACCTTGCCATCATTGAAACGGATGGTATAGAGCGGATCACACAGCAATAATTCATACTGTTCTTTCTCGATGCCTGCCTCAGCCAATAATTCCTGGAACATTTCAGGCAATAAAACGATGGTCGGCCCTTCGTCTATTTTGAATCC
>CAZGMW010000059.1:3006-8194 GCA_964526895.1 uncultured Planococcus sp.
CCTGGAACATTTCAGGCAATAAAACGATGGTCGGCCCTTCGTCTATTTTGAATCCGTTTTTTTCCACAAAATTCATGCGGCCGCCCAGGCGGTTTTCCTTCTCCAGAATCGTCACTTCGTGTCCATGTTTGCTTAAATATAAAGCGCCCATCAGTCCGCCGATACCGCCGCCGATTATTGCGATTTTCATGCAAATCCCTCCAATGCAGGCAAAGGAAGGATGGGAATCCCCTCGTTACCGTCTTTTTTCAAGATGCCGTTCGCCGAAATCCGTGCAGATTCCAAAATGGTCGGCAAACCGCTGCCGGGATGGGTACCGCCGCCGACAAGCCAGCAATTTCCCAGCTCTTCAAATTCATTGTGCGGACGAAATACCATCATCTGCGACAATTGGTGCCCCAAATTGAAAGTTGCTCCTTTATAGACTGAATAATCGTGTTCCCAGCCAAAAGGCGTCAACACTTTTTCAACTTCTATATGCTCCCGGATATTCTTAAACTCTGTCTTCTCTTCAATTATATTCAATACCAGCTCGCGAAAATCCTGCTGTTCATTGTCCCAGCCGATATCGCTGAAGTTATTTGGCACTGGCGCCAATATGTAAAGTGCCGACTTGCCTTCGGGCGCCAACGTCGGATCTGTAACGCTGGCATTTTGGATATAAATCGACGGATCTGACGACAACAATTTCGAGTTTGTAATCTCTTCCACATTTTTTTTATAATCTTTGGAAAAAACGATCGTATGATGGGAAAGATCATATTTTTTATCCAACCCCAGATAAATCATGAAAGTGGAACAGGAGTATTTTTTCTTCTCCAGCTTTTCGGGAGTATATTTTTTCAGAACACCCGGTTCGACAAGATTTGTCATGACATGCGCAAAATCACCGTTGATGATGACTTCATCAGCGGCTTCACGGCTGCCGTCCTCAAGGTCGACACCTTTCACTGTACGGCCTTCCAGCCATAATTTCTTCACACCTCTATTTGTATGGATTGTCCCGCCCAGCTCTCTGATCACTTTCGCCATCGATTCCGACAGCTGATTGACGCCTCCGATCGGATGATAAATTCCATAAGCGTGCTCCATATATGAGAGGATAGTAAATGCACCCGGACATTCCCAAGGCGACATCCCCAGATACTTCGACTGGAAAGCGAATGCCAGTTTTAGGCGCTCATCCTTGAAATAGCGGGAAAGAACTTCATACAGGCTTTTGTTTACTTCCAATTCCGGCAATGCTTTCAGCACTTTCGGCTGGATCATGTGCGACAGTTTGTCCATCCGATTCTGAAGCAGCGGTGACAAGGCTTCGAGCTTGCGGCCTGTCTCTTTCATAAAGCGGATATAGCCTTCCCCGCTGCCATTGAAATCCTTATCAATTTTAGCTTTCATCTCTTCCGCGTTGCGTGTCATGATCATCTTCTGATCGTCAAAGATCAATTCATACATCGGGTCCAACTCAATCGGCTCCATATAATCCGACAGTTTCCGTCCCGCAACCCCGAACAACTCTTCTACTATATGAAGCATGCTCAAAAAAGTCGGTCCTGTATCGAAAGTGAAATCACCAAGTTTTAAAGCCGCATTACGGCCGCCGACCCGGCTGTTTTTTTCATAGATATCCACTTTATATCCTTTTGATGCCATCAACATTCCAGCAGCAAGGCCTCCTGGGCCCGCTCCGATTATTATTATTCTCTTCGCCATATGATTACCCCATTTTTGTTTCTACTGTTATATATTATTTATATAAAAATTATACATTAAAGCCTTCATTAAACCTAATATAATGGCGCTGCACAAAAAGCTGAATCCGCTCACCAAATTGGGACCAAAATTTTAATAATACTATACCCTTCTTCTGGAAGTGCTTAACCCAATCCAGTAATCCGCATTTCAAACAAGCGAAAAATAAAATGAACTATTCAAAATATAGTAAATATTAATCATTTTACTTCAATTTACTAGCCAATCTTATTCTTTTGCCTTATATTTAAAAAGTTAAGAAAATTGTTACTATTATTGAGGGGGAAAACATTTGAACAAGAAAATATTTACAAGCACCGCTATCGCGGCTGTTCTTGGTATATCCGCTTTCACAGGCAGCGGTTTTGCAACTGCTCCTTCCACACAATCAGAAGCTGCTTTAACACAATTCAAAAGCACTCTTGGCGGCGCACCCATCGATGCAGGAATTGCCAACGATGAAAAGCTGATTGAAATGCTGAAGAAAAATGGCACTTTAGCAAAAGATGCCAGTCCAGCAGAAGCAAACAAAGCTGTGCAAGCATTGTTAGCTGCTAAAGAAGCAAGCGCTTCCAACGACAAGGCAAATACGCCATTCGAGAAAAACCATGAAAACCATTTAAAAGATAAAGCCAAGAATAATGGCATGACAAGCGGAAAAGGCAATAAGCTTGGCCAAGCCAAGAAAAATACAGTCGATTCAGTAAAAGAAGAGGCTTACAGCGGTGAAGTTCGTGAAGATAAAGTACTTGTACTTGCAATCGACTTCCCGGATTATCCAGCCAGCTCGATCACTAAAGAAGAAACGGATATGTTCTATGAAGATTATCCGATCAGCCATTTCCAGGACATGGTTTTCGGTTCTGACGGCTATGAAGGGCCGAATGGTGAAAATATTATTTCTATGAAACAATATTATGAGCAGCAATCCGGCGGCAGCTATACACTGGATGGCACAGTAGCCGGCTGGTATACAGCTGACCACCCAGCAGCTTATTATGGCGGCAATTACCCAACTGCAGATGACAGCGATGCAAGACCCCGCGATTTAGTAATGGAAGCTTTAACAAAAGCCGGACAGGATCCGAACGTGGACCTTTCTGAATATGACGCTTGGGACCGTGACGATTATGATGGCGATGGCGTTTACAATGAGCCGGACGGCATTATCGATCACTTGATGGTCGTCCATGCAGGCGTTGGTGAAGAAGCTGGCGGTGGTAAATTAGGCGGCGATGCAATTTGGTCCCACCGCTGGAATCTTGGAGCCCTGAAAGCTGTTCCAGGCGGTACTTCAAACAGTGACCGTTTCGGTGGCTTACTCGGAGCTTACGATTACACTATTGAACCTGAAGATGGGGCTGTGGGCGTATTTGCACACGAATTCGGCCACGACTTGGGTCTGCCGGATGAATACGATACACAGTACACAGGAGCTGGCGAACCGGTTTCTTACTGGTCGATCATGTCTAGCGGAAGCTGGGCAGGCGCTATTCCAGGTACACAGCCTACTGGATTCAGTCCATACGCGAAAGAATTCCTTCAAAATGCTCATGGCGGAAGCTGGCTCAGCGGTTCGACTTTGAACCTGGATGACATTACTGCTGCCGGAACTTCTGTTTTATTGGATGAAGGAGTAACAAAAGGAACAAATAACGATGCAGTTCGAATTGATCTGCCTGACAAATCAACTGTGGTGAACGAACCGTTCAGCGGTGAAAACGAATACTTCAGCGGCAAAGGCAATAACTTGGACAACTCGATGTCAGTCGAAGTTGATTTGACTAATGCTACTGAAGCGGCTTTGAACTTTAAAGCTTGGTACGATATTGAAGCGGATTGGGATTATGCTTCTGTTAAAGTAAACGGCGAAACAATCCAAGGTAATATCACGACGACTACAAATCCTTATGAGCAGAATCCAGGCAACGGAATTACCGGTTCTTCCAACGGCTGGGTTGATGCGAGCTTCGACCTTTCAGCTTATGCTGGACAAACAGTCACTGTTGAATTGAACTATTGGTCAGATGGCTATGTAGCCCTTCCTGGATTCTACACAGATGACTTAACTATCACTGCAGACGGCAATACACTTGTTTCTGATAATGCTGAAGGCGAATCTGCCTTTGTGCTTGATGGTTTTAAAAAGGATAGCGGCTTGGTTTACTCTGAGCATTACTATCTATTGGAGTGGCGCTCGCATAACGGGGTTGATGAAGGTCTTGCCAACATCCGCCGCGGTGCAAGCCTGATGAGTTTCGACCAGGGTATGCTGGTGTGGTACGTCGATCCATCTTATGATAATAACTGGACAGGCGATCACCCGGGCGACGGATTCCTTGGAGTAGTGGATGCAGATCAGCACACGAATTACTGGAGTGACGGGTCAGTTGCTGCTACACGCTATCAGTTGAATGACGCTGCTTTCAGCTTGGAAAAATCAAGCAAGATGTATCTTGATTTCACAGATTTGCTTGGAGTTACATTAAGAGACAACTATACTAAACGCAATCCATTGTTCGATGACAGCGCGGATTACAGCAATCCTGGTTTAGTCGATGCAGGACGCAACGTTCCGTCATACGGATTGAACTTCCGCGTTTCAGGCAAGAGTGCTGATGGAACAGTCGGACAAGTATTGATCACTAAATAAAAACAAAACAGCTGTGCAAAAGAAATTTTGCACAGCTGTTTTTTGCTTTAAGAAGCATCAGTAAATTTGCATTTCAAGAAAAGCGAAAGAGGCTCTCTTCCAAGAAGGCCTCTTTCGCTTTATTTTTTCGCTTTATGAACTTTTAACACTTTGCCTTTAATGGTTTTATCTTTCATCGCCTTTAAAACCATCAGACCTTTGCCATTCAGGATATCGATGTACGTCACCGTATCCTGGATTTTTATGATGCCGATGTCTTCTGCTGTAACACCCGGAATGCTTGTCAGCGTGCCGACAAAATCAAAAGCACGTAATTTTTTCTTTTTGCCTCCATTGAAATAGAGCTTCATAATATCCTTGTTCACTTGCTCATTCTTATTGCGTTTGAGCTGCGGACGGCTTTCAAGCTTTTCAGTGAAGGCTTCTTCCGCTGCATGCACTTCACCTGTGGAAGGCGCCGTTTTTTCCGGAATTTCAAATCCGATATAGTCCTCGATTTCAGCCAGGAACTTATCTTCATGCGGTGTTACAAAACTGATCGCTTTGCCTGTTTTGCCTGCGCGCCCGGTACGGCCGGCGCGGTGGACATAACTTTCTTTTTCCAGTGGAATATCATAGTTGATGACATGAGTGATGCTGTCGATGTCGATTCCACGAGCGGCTACATCCGTGGCCACCAGATAACGGAATTCTCCCCGCTTGAATTCATTCATTACAGCGAAGCGGTCTTCCTGCACCATGCCGCCATGCAGTTTATCACAAGTATAATAATGTTTTTCAAGC
>CAZGMW010000060.1:0-8110 GCA_964526895.1 uncultured Planococcus sp.
AATGCTTCTTAGGAGAACGCGATATAATTGACCGCTAAAAAATTCTTCGCTTGTCTGGTGACAGGCGAAAGGAGAGAAATATGATTATTGAGCAGTTAAAAGAAACTACTATTATTCCGGTATTGAGAAAAATTCCATACGAAAAAAGCCAGGAAATTATACAGGCTCTTTATAATGGCGGTATCCGTGCGATTGAGGTAACAATGGAATCCGATCGCGCAGAACTGATCATACAAGAATCTCTTGGGGCATTCGGGGATAAAATGCTGGTTGGTGCCGGTACGGTATTGACACCAGAAGATTGCACGAGGGCGATAGAAGCGGGAGCGCAGTTTATCGTTTCACCGGCATTTGATGAAGCTGTCGTTGCGTGTGCGGTTGAACATGAAGTTCCGGTTATTCCGGGTGTTTTTACGCCGAGTGAAATGCTGCAGGCGCACCAGGCAGGCGCATCCATGGTAAAGCTTTTCCCGGCTTCTGTGCTTGGACCGGCCTTTATAAAGGATGTAAAAGGCCCGCTGAGCCACATTGAAATTATGGCTACAGGAGGAATCACGAAAGACACAGCCAAGTCTTACTTAACTGCGGGAGCCGTTGCAGTGGGGGCGGGAAGTGCTCTTCTGAGAAAAGACCTGATAGCCGAAAACGATTGGGCAGGATTGGCGGGCGAAGTGAAGAATTGGCTGGAAACGATCCGGTAATATCAATAAAGACTAAGTAGCGTTCGCAAAAGTCTCAGGACATTTGCGGACGTTTTTTTGTATGGAAAAATCTATTGATTTCGTTCTAGGTGAATTTCTTTATATCTAAACTTCACAAGTCATGGTTTTTCGTTAAGCGTAGTGGTTTTGCAAAAGAAAAACAGAGAACCAACGATTGAAAAAAGGATAAAAGCGAAAGAATAAGAAGTCTCTTCAATCAATAATCCCGCAATAATTGAACCGATCGATTGACCAATTCCTAAAGAGAAGAATGCGAGGCTTACACCAACGGAAGGAGAGTCCGGAAACTGGCGGGTACCCCAAACGATAAATAAGCCCGTCATAAAAATAAACGATATTCCAAAGAGTACAGCTGACAAGTAGATGCTTGCCTGATAGGAAAAAGTCAGACCCAGTATGGATGCAGATAGGGCTAATATTCCTAAACGGTATGATTTGGCCAGACCCAGTCTGCTAATTATTGCACCCGCAATTCCGCCAAGTATGCCGGAGCCTCCCATAATAATCCAGAACATTACACTTTCAGTCTCTGCAAAGTGGTGTATTAAAGTGACGTAACTTCTTGAAAAGGTCCAATAGATGGAGGAACTGAATCCGATTCCAAAAGACGCAATGATAAGAAAACGTGAGTTGATCAATTGCTTCGCTCCAAACTCAGTCCGAATCGGCACGGTAGAATCTAGTTTTTTATTATTTAGCACAGCCGCGTTCCACCAGACCGAAAGAAGGGCAATGACAGCGAAAAGAACATAGCTCCATCTCCATTGTTCTGCAAACAGCAAAGCTACAGGTCCAGTAAGGATAATGCCGGCGCTCGTTCCGGTATTGATCCAGGTATTTCCTTTCTCCTGCAGACTTGGATTCAAGGATTGAGCCACGACTTGACTAAATGCCGGTGAAATCCAGCCGCTCCCCAGACCGGCAAAAAATGCGCTGAGAATCAAAACTGTGAAATTCGGTGAAACAGCCATTCCGAGCATACCGAAGATTGCGGTCCCGCCGGATAAAAGCACCATGTGACGCGCTCCGGATCTATAGATAAAAATAGAAGCGGTGATTAAAGCCAAGGTATAGGCTATATAAGCTGCTGAACTTACATATCCTGCCTGGCTTTCGGACAGATCTAGTTCTGAACTGATATCGGGAAGGAATAAGCCGAAGCTATACCTGGCGAATGCATATGTAACGCCAATCATGGATATACCCGGCAAAACAATTTTCCACATATAAATCACTCCTTTTTATATAGAACGGTCACTCTATTTTAAGGGCAAAAAAAAGTAAGCAGTTAACTTACTTCTAAACAGCCAATGAGAGCCATGAAAGTACTTTCCACTTCTTTGATATTTGTCGTCTCGGCCATCGCAGTGGAGCCTTCAAACAAGAGAGAAAGTTTTAAAGCGGCAGTCCTTTGGAGGCCATGCTTTTCCAGAAAATCGATTATATTTTCTTTATGGGAATCGACCTTAGTGACAATTGAGTGATCGGGCTCACTGCTGAATTCTTCTTTTGCCCGCAGAAACATACAGCCATTAGAAACGCTGTTTTTCAGCCATAAAAGATGCCCGGCAGCAAGTTTTTGCTGTATAGAACCCGATCCCTCTTCGATGGTTTTCTCCAGCATAGTAAAGTAAGCATCTTCTCTTCTCTTTAAAATCTCTAAAATAAGTTCTTCTTTAGAGGCAAAATGATTGTAAAGCGTCATAAGTGCAACATTAGCCTCCTGCACAATCGCCTTCAAACCGATTGCATGAAACCCGTGAGAGTAGAAAAGCCGTTCTGCAGTGATCAGTAAATCTTCTTTTTTAGGGCTCATAAAGTTTGCCTCCTTTTTAGATATAACGGTCATTCTATAATTTAACACTAAATCCTTCACGATACAATTTAAACGAGCGATGAATTAAATTGAGAAAAGTAAAATTTCGTTTTCAACTGTTTATCTTAAAATGTAAAAAATGGTTATTAATTTACATTTGCATGGATTTTTCATGTAAACTTACAATAGACAGTCTATTTACGAAATGAATTGAGTTTCTGGAAAAGAGGGATGTCGGAATGCAACTTACTAAATGGTCACCAATGCTGCTCTTGCTTTTTTGCTCGGCTTGTTCGTCGGTCGTCATTGAAGAAGCGGAAAATGTGCGTATGGACTACTGGGAACAAGAAGATGCTGAAGAACTGAGGGAAGAAGAATACCTGGATGAAAGCAATGGGCTCGATATTTTTGTGGAAGCCGTAAATTCTGCAGAGGAATTGGAAGCGGGCAAGATCATTGCCACGAGGCCGGTGCTCACCATGGAGTTTAAGGTGGAACAAGAAGAAAACCGAACTTATCATTTGTGGGTGACAGAAGCAGGGGAAGGTTATCTGCAGAGTTTGCATCCGCATAAAAACGCCACGCTCCGTATGGACGAAGAATCCATTCAGGCAGTAAAGGATTTTATTGCAGCAAAGAACGATGTGGAAGTGGTGCAGGGAGAAATTGAGTTTGAACAGTGATTGGAATTCATATTGCCGGATGCTGAAAGGCAGTGGTCTTTTGCTTTAATCTTATTTTGAAGTCGGAACCAGGGGGCGGAAAATGAACTTTATTATGTTATTTATACTCATAGGTATACTGTGGGTATCTTCAAGCACGATTGAAAAGAAACTGGACTCTCTGGGGAAACAGAATACCCGTGTTATTGAACTGCTGGAAGAAATAAGAGACAAAAAGTAAAAGGCAAGCACCATAGTAATTACTGTGGCGCTTGCCTTCAATTGCTTAAAAAGCACTGAATTCTTCTGAATTCATCGCCTGTGATAATGTGCCATATACTTTAATATCACTGAAGTTCAACCCGAGTTGAATGGCAGTCTGGGCGATTGCAGGGCTGATTCCGGATATTGCAGCATGGACTCCGATCAACTTCAGGCCGCTGATCAATTGGAAAATTTGGTGGGCGACCATCGTATCGATGAAAGGAACGCCGGATAAATCGATAAATAATGTTTTGAGTTGTTTGCTGGAGCTCTGTGACAATGCTTTTTCAAAAATGACCCGTGCTCTGTATGTGTCGATTTCTCCGACAAGTGGAAGGAAACCGATTTCTCGTGTCAATGAAATGATAGGGGCGCTCATTTCCATAATCATACTCTGCTGGGCTTTCAAGCGGTCTGCTACAGCGTTGGAATGGCGAATTGTGAATTTAAGGATAATCTGGTTGATGGAGTCAGAAATTTCCTTAGTCCACGTCATAATCTGTTGAAAAGAAATGTTTTCATGATGCTGAAGAACATATTTTTCGATTAAATCCATATATTGTTTTTGCGTTCTGAAAAACTCACCGATGATTTCTTCGATAGGCGTACTTTGATGGCCTTCATCATGAGCGATACTGTCGATCCACTTATTGAAATCTTCTAAGCAAAGATCATTGCTCTTATCGAAAATTTTGCAGAAGTTAAGATGGAAAGCGTTATTTTGGGACTTCAGTTTTTGGATATCGGCAATATTGGTCGAACCATAAACGCCACCTTTACTTTTATCCAGTGATTCATACCACTCTTCTGTCAGTGTGTCCGCCATATCGCAAAAAAAGGTATATAAGTCCTGATCTTTCACCATTCTATTCACTCGTTTCCATTAAATTATCCCGTGGTTCCCGCCAATTTACACTCTTCCAAATGGAGAAACAAAAATTCTAAATCATATATTCTATTGTAATATAAAAAGTGGAATTGCACCTTAATTATGTTGATGCAGAAAGTTGCTTAGATCAATCAAAAAAAGCTTACAGATTCCAAGTCACTGGTCTGTAAGCTTTTTGGTTATTTGAATGTGAGAATTTAAGCAGTCGGCATGCTGTCCTGCGCGGTCCAATGGAGTTTCAGGTGTGCTTTTACCGAATTCCGGAATGTTTTCCTGCGGCTGTCCACCGGAAATCTGCAGCGGTGTCCAAATAGGTCCCGGAGCAACAGAATTTACACCAATGCCTTTATCCGCAATTTGTTTTGATAATGCTTTAATAAAGCCGATAATGGCGAATTTTGTTGCAGCATAATCCAATAGGTTCGGATTCGGATGGAATCCTTCATCTGAACTGGTCGTGATGATGGAAGCACCACCCGGCAGATGCGGCAAGGCGGCTTTTACCGTCCAGTAAGGTGAGTAGACGTTGACATGGATGGAAAATATGTACGGTGTCTGATTTCTCAAAGAGAAGAGGGAGAAAAGAAGCAAGTTTTTACTTTAAATGATTCATAACGCTTTACATAAATTTCAAGTTATTTTAATGTATAAAATAATAAGAAAATATCATTTGCGCACAATTTGAGATTGTAATCGGTAAAATGCGGGAGACTACGGTGCTGTCCGCGAAGCCGCGGAGAATAAAAGATTCTCTGCGGCTTTTTTTAAAACAAAACAATTAGCGGGAGGGGAAGATTTATGCAAAAGCAGACAACGCCTTCACAAAATACCGGTTTCTATCTTGCACGTGTAAAAGACACTCACATTGAAAATGGTCAAACTTTCATCACCTTGTTTGCCCGTCTATCCGTCAAATCTCCTCAAAGCAACAAGAGTGTCTGGGTGGAGATAGAAGAAGTCGCTTGGAATCAGGCGAGCCGGCGACTGCAAAAGCTGCCGAATGGAGCTTATTATTATCAAATATCCGAGCCCATATTCCGTGAACTGGAGCGGATTTCCAAAGACCAAATGGAAACTCTCTATTATCTTACCCCGCTGTATCAATCGGTTACTTTTAAAAAATTAGACTAACTGCATTCCGCAATTTTCAAACAATCCAGTTTATAAACCAAACCAGTACCTATTAAGTGGTGGTGGTTTTATTCAGTTTTAACGGATTGTTTCATTTCAACAGGAACATCAACGCTCTTCCATTCTTTTTTCCATCGCATCAGCCATTCGGCTTGAATCCGCATTGCCCTCACTCCTCAACTGCTCGACGATATTCCGGTAATCCTTGTCGTTGCGGTTCTGGCTCATCTTAAAGGCTGCTTGGATGTCAGTTACTTTCACCTTGAAGCCGACGATGCCTTTCATTTCCTTATCGAGTAAAGCAGGGGACAGCTTGTCCCACAGAATAGGATCCGGTCGGTGCTGCTCGTATTTTTCCATCAGCTTCGTCAAATCCCGCTTCAACTCTTCACCGTCCAGAATTTTAGCTGCGCCGTAAATATGTACAGCCTGGTAATTCCACGTCGGAACGTTTTCCTGCTCATACCAGGAAGAAGAGATATAAGAATGCGGTCCCTGGAACATGATCAGCGCCTCTTCGCCGGCTTCAAATGTCCGCCATTGGGGGTTTCCATAAGCCATGTGCCCGGTTATATAGTAGTCTTCGTCTTCTTTCAAGAGCTGCAGCGGCAAGTGAGTCGCGATAGGTCTGCCTTTTTTCGTCGTCACAAGCGTACCGAACGAATGGTGCTGCACAAATTCCTGTATCTCATCGATATCGGTAACCTTATAAAACTTTGGAATATACATAATAGCCCGCCTTTCGGAATAACAGCATCAAAGTGTTTTCGTCATGATCAAATCGATTTGTTTATCATCACCCATATAAAAAGGATGCGCGCCGGTTTGGATAAAGCCTTTCTTTTTATAGAAGGCGATGGCATTTTCATTGTTTTCCCATACGCCGAGCCAGACTTTCTTTTTCCCCAGTTCCACTGCAATTTCGAAAGCCATGTCCAGCAATAACTTGCCAAGTCCTTGCTTATGGAATTTCTTTTTTACGTAAATGCGTTCTACTTCAAGCGAGTCATGGCCTATCTCTTCCGACTGCGCTTCGCCGACATTGATTTTCAAATAACCCGCTACTTCATCATCGCTGCAGACAAAATAGAATTGCGATTCCGGGTTCGCCAGCTCAAGCGCAAGTTTTTCGGGATTATAGGCTCTTTCCAAATAGGCATTCAAATGTTCCGGCGAGTTCTGTTCCTTAAAGGTTTCCGAGAATGTTTCCCGGCTGATTGCCTGAAGTTCAGGCAGATGTTCGGATGTGCATTTTATTAATGTCATGTGCAAGTCGCGCTCCTTTAATAATTTCGTTTCTGTCCTTTTTTGACCGATTCCCAGTCCTTTTCGACGCTCTTTCGGATCCGCTGCAGCAGATGGGCAGCGAGTTCAGCTTCCTGCTCAGTCAAACCTTCCAGAGCCACCCGATTGGAATAATCATTTTCTCTTTTAATAAAGGGATAAGCATCTTTCCCTTTTTCGGTTGGAAACAATCGTTTGATCTTTTTATTGTCAGGATCATTCTTCTTTTCAATAAAACCGTTCAGTTCCAATTTCTGAATGGCGCGGGTTGCTGTGGAACGGTCCACTTTAATCAGTTCCAGCAATTGCTCCTGAATGATCCCGGGATTCTCGCAGATCCGCACGAGATACAGGTACTGGCCTTTGGTTAAATCGAGTTCCTTGAATTCGATATTGCTGATGGAATCCAAAGCTCTTGCAATCATGCCAATTTCACGCAAAATTTCAGTCATTAAGGGCAGCCTCCGGAAATTCAGTATAGATAAAACTTACTCCATTTTTATTGCAAATGCAACAAAAAATTCTGCAATCCTTCCAGCAGCCCATTAAGTTCTTTTTTTTGACTTGAAAATTTTCGTGTGATTAGAATTAAGAGACAATCGAACAAATGAATTTTTATGAATTAATCAAAAGAAGGAGAGATCTTATGAAAACAGCAATTATCGGAGCAAACGGCAAAGTCGGGACTCGTCTGGGGCAAATGCTTGCACAGCAGGGCGGCGAAGCTTATGGTTTTATTCGCAAGGAAGAGCAGGCTGATGAGCTGGAGAAGTTGGGGATGAAGACGGTGCTGGCTGATCTGATCGAGACGGATGCATCCGAATACGCGTCGCTTTTGAAAGGGATGGAGGCAGTTGTGTTCACTGCCGGTGCTGGCGGAGCGGGTAAGGAGTTGACACAGGCGATCGACGGTGACGGCCTCAGCAAAATGATCGCGGCGGCAGAAGAGGCGGGAGTCAAACGCTTCCTGCTGGTGTCGGCATTTCCGGATGCAGGGCGCGGCATGGGTATGCCGGAAAGTTTCGAATTCTACATGAAAGTGAAGCGCCAGGCGGATGTGGAGTTGGCGAAATCCTCACTCAATTGGACCATTCTGCGTCCGGGTACACTGACAGATAAACCGGGCACTGGAAAAGTCGAACTCGGCCTGGCCATTCCGTACGGCGAAGTTTCGCGGGATGATGTGGCAGGAGTTCTGGCGGAACTGCTCCAGAATCCGGAGACAGCGAAGCTGATCCTGGAATTGACGGAAGGGCCAACTGCGATCCCGGATGCAGTAGCAAGCCAGAACCGTCCATTGTAAAATACCTCCTGTCCTAATCGGGATTGTTTAAGACAAAGG